>NZ_DGMK01000019.1:0-28727 GCF_002388365.1 Idiomarina sp. UBA4520
CGCCTCACCCTACTCGATATTGCTTATAAGTTATCGACTAAATTTCAGGAGTATAACGAGTGGCCAATGGCAACTATTTAATTAATTTGTACGAGCGTTGTTTGAAACTGCCGTTTGGGCGCAAGATTTTCTCTGCAATGTTTGCTCGAAAAGCGCCTTATTTTGCAACCATTAAACCGCTTATCACTGAATTAGAGCCTAACTTTTGTCAGCTTACGTTCAAAAAGCGAAAAGCCGTTCAGAACCACATTGGTACGGTGCACGCTATTGCAGTATGTAACGGAATGGAGATGGCTATGGGCGCATTAGCTGAAGCTTCTATTCCAAAGCATTTGCGTTGGATCCCCAAAGGTATGAATGTTCAGTATCTGGCAAAAACAAACAGTGACGTGACTATTGAGGCGAAGGCATCAGATCAGACTTGGCAAGTGGGTGAGCAACCAATAACCGTGGAAGCGAAACGGGATGATGGTACCGTGGTTGCTGCTGGTGAGATTATTATCTACGTTTCCGAAAAGCCTAAAAAGTAAATCGGACATACTAAAAAAGGGACCCAAAGGTCCCTTTTTAAATGCTAATTTCTTAACCTTTATTAAGGTTTGCCAACCGGCTCGTTAGCATCAATAACTGCACCTGGGTGTTCGTCTTCGCCATCGTCCGGCGCCAGTTTTTCCCATTTACGGGTAAACAGAGCCAATACGAAGACCGCCGCACCAACGCTTACACCGAACACAAAGATGGTCCAGTAAAGCTCAGGCATTGCTTGTGGGTTCTCCGGGTCAAGGCCACCAGCCAACAAGCCAGCAACAACGTTACCGATGGAGTAGGTGAGTACGAAGATACCCATCATCTGGCCTGCCATACGCTTCGGTGACAACTTACTCACAGCACTCAGGGCAACTGGGCTTAAGCACAGTTCACCAACGGTGTGAATGAAGTAAACCGCAACCAGCCAGTATGGCGCCACTTTAAGTCCACTTGCAGCGGCTTGTGAGGCGAAGAACATGACAATGAAGCCTGTCGCCATAATGATAAGGCCAATAGCACTCTTAAAGCCGTACGACGGGTTGATCATACGCTTGCTCAGGTTGATCCAAAGCGCCGCAAAAAATGGCGACATAATGACCAGGAATATCGAGTTCAGTGACTGGAACCAAGTGGTTGGAATTTCGAAGCTACCAACCATGCGATCTGTTAAGTCACGGGCAAACAGGTTAAATGAAGAACCTGCCTGTTCGAAGCCCGCCCAAAACATCGTTGACGCAATACACACCAGGAATAGCGCACCGAGGCGCTTCATTTCATCTCGAGTCAACTTCCCGAAGATAAAAACGGACAGGTAGTATAGGAAAAATATAACGGTGAAAATAATCGCAACGTTTCCGGCAACTACGGTTGGGTCAATCGTGACGTAGTCGTTCAGTGCTAAGTAGGTATAAACAGCTAGGCCTGCTAGTAACAGCCAAATGATTCCCCAACTGCGTTTCGTACCTTTAGGACCCATTGGTTTCGGCGGCTTTTCGCCAACGCCGTTCAACTTACGCTGAGTCAGTTTGTACTGAATAAGGCCGAATGCCATACCAACAGCTGCTGCACCGAAACCCCAATGGTAACCCGCGTTTTCCATTAGGTAACCGGTAACAAAGTAACCGATGATTGAACCGATGTTGATACCCATGTAATACAGGGTATAGCCACCATCACGACGATCATCGTCAGAGCTGTACAGCTGACCGACCATAGCAGTGATGTTTGGCTTTAACAGGCCGGTACCCAGTACCACCAAAATCATACCAACAAAGAAGCCTGCTTCACTAGGAATGGCCAATACAATGTGGCCAAGCATAATGATGATGCCGCCGTACCAGGTGGCGCGTTGACCACCTAACAAACGGTCGGCAATCCAACCGCCTGGTAAGCCCATGAAATAGACCGCACCGGTGTATAGGCCGTAGATAGCGGTTGCAGAGGCAACGGTTATTGCGAGTCCACCTTCTTGCAGACTGGCGGTCATGAATAAAACGAGTAGCGCGCGCATGCCATAGTAACTCATGCGCTCCCACATTTCGGTAAAGAACAGGGTTTGTAAGCCCCCTGGCTGTCCGAAAAAGCTTGAGTCTTTATCGACTATATTTTTAGGATCCATTCTTGTTATCCATTTTGTTATTTAACATCAAATAGTTATGTCTATTTTTAGCTTATTCGACTAAAGTCGGAGTCGAAAAAGGTGGCAATACTTTACTAGCGGTAGCCACAGAATGGAACCGAAAACGACGAATTCACTGGTTTTGCTGTCTAAACTCGGGCTCGGCAACAGGTTTGCTGAATAAATAGCCCTGGAAGTAGTCACAGCCTAATGAAGACAGGTAGTCAAAGTGCTTTTCTGTTTCGACACCTTCGGCAACCACTTTAAGCCCCAGGTTATGTGCCAGTTGCACAATCGTCTGCACAATGGCTTCTTTTTGCTTAGACTGAAACATATCGCGCACGAACGACACATCAATTTTCAGAACGTCAAACGGCAGCTTCATCAAATAGGAAAGAGATGAGTAACCCGTACCAAAGTCATCGAGCGCGAACTGAATGCCTAGTTGCTTCAACTCGTTAATTTTGTGAATGACTTCATCCAGGTTTTGCATTAACACGCTCTCAGTCAACTCTAGTTTAAGTTGGCCGGCAGGCACGTCGTAATGCTTCAACAGGCTGTTTAGCTTGTCGACAAAGTCCAGTTGCTGAAACTGCGGTGCGCTGACATTAATAGAAAGAACCCAGTCGTTTAAACCCAGCTGTTGCCACTGACGAATAATTTGGCAGGCTTGCTCATTAATTAAGTCACCCAGACCAATAATAAGACCGGTTTCCTCGGCCAGCGGAATAAATTCCGCAGGAGAGACCATTCCCCGCTCGCTATGATGCCAACGAATAAGGGCCTCTGCGCCAATAACAGTTCGGTTTTCATTAAGCTGGGGCTGCACATAAAGCTCTAAGCCAGTGCGCGTTTCTATCGCATGGCGTAAATCTGACTCAAGCTTCACTCGCTTTTCAATCGCATCGGCCATTTCAGGGTGATATAAGCGAATTTCGCCCATGCCATTGCGTTTTGCTTCGGCTAAGGCTAATGCCGCCTGAACCAGTATGTCTTCTGACGATTTGGTTAAGTCGCTGATAACTGTTGCACCAAGACTCATTGAGCACTGATGACGGTAATCTTTTAATGAATAGGGCGCTTGCAGCTCTTGTTGCAGTGTTTTAGCCATGCTCAGCGCGTGCGACTGCGCCTGTACCGGATTATTGCTCTTGCGCACCCGGGCAACCACAGCAAACTCGTTAGAGCTGGGGCGTGCAACCATATGCACGTTTAAATTGACGCGCTCGAGTCTGTGAGTGACTGATTGCAACAGTAAATCGCCCAGGGTTGGTCCAAGCGTGTTATTCAGAACTTTGAACTTGTCGATGTCGAGCAAAAATAGAACAAGGTGTTCGTCTTCAGGTATTTCCTGCTGCTGTTGTGATAAGTAGTCCAAAAGAGAGCGGCGATTCGGCAAACCTGTTAGTGCATCGTTGAAAGCTAGCTCCCGAATGCGCTTGTCTGACTGACGTATGGCTTGGTAATTATGCTGAAAACGCCGATCAATAACGGATGAAACCCAGGAGATAAGCGCGATAAGTGCGACGGCAATGACAATAGCGTAAATCAGCCATAAATGTTGGTGTTGAGCACCGGTTGTTAAGCTACTGGTGGTTTCATTTGCGTAAAAGCGAGCGGCCAGCATCGCAACATAGTGCATACCACTAATAGCGGCAGCAATAATCAGCGCAGTGACAAACTGTATTTTTCGAAGTTCGCTTTTGGCGCCGCGAATGGTGTTCGAGCGGCTATAAGTACTCATGGCAAGAATACCTAGAGCCACCGCAATAACTATGGAAGTCGCAAACCAATAGGGCGAGTAAAGGAGCTCTGCATTTAACTGCATAGCTTCCATGCCCAGGTAGTGCATTAGTCCAATACCGGCACCTAGAATTGTGCCCGAAAGAATGTTTGTTTTGCTTGAAACCTGGTTGCGTACTCTTTTGAAACTAGCCAGTTTGTCTGCGGACAGGTGCAAAGAATAGGCAAAGTAATTGCCGATAATAGCCGGGGCTATCGAGGCCAGAGTTAATCCAATACTGTGTGAAACCACCACAGGCAACTGGAACGCTATCATGCCTATAAAGTGCATGCTCCAGACGCCAATACCGGCAACAATTGCGGTAATAAGCGTCCAGGTTCGCTGTTGGCTGACTGAACGATGACGATGAGCACGCTCAAATATCTTTAACGCGGTAAATGACGCTATAAAAGCAACAAGGTAGGACAGGGCAACAAGCCAATAATTGTAATTGCCGGGTAGCGGAGCTTGTGAGTACTGCCCCAGATCAAAAAAAGTCATTAAAACGTCATTCATAAAAGCATCTTATCAGATCATTAAACGGCATTGCTAAGCCAAATTTCCCCAAGTGCAGGAGTGCTTAAATTGTCGACAATGCGATTGTTTTGGAATTGAAAAACGTGGTTATTTAGACTACCCTGTGTAGATTGTCGACAACCAAGTATTTTCTACTTATTTAAATAATATATGCAGACTTTTTACGATCAGTCGTACTCATTCAGATCACCCGTCACGTCAGCCGATCGTGTTCTTGTTGCGGTGCAAAAAGCGATTGTTGAAGGCGATATTGCCGCAGGCAGTAAAATTAGTGAAGCGGGTCTTGCTAAACAGTTTAATGTTAGCCGGGCACCATTGCGTGAAGCATTAGCGCGACTAGAGCGTTGTCACTTGGTTGAGCGTACCCCGAATGCAGGAGCTCGCGTTGTCACATTAACCTATGAAGGCTTAATTGCGTTGTATCAAATACGTGAAGAGCTGGAGGGGTTAGCTTGTCGTCTTGCAGCGGAACAAATGGCCGATGACGAAATTGATGCCTTGTCTAAACTGTTAGAGCAACATTTGGAAAATCAGCGGGTGCGTGAAGGCGAAAGTTATTATCAAGAGGCGGGGGATGTCGATTTTCATTACCGCATTATTCTTGCCAGTAAAAATCAGTACTTAATTAATATGCTCTGCGACGAGCTTTACTTTTTAGTTCGCATGTACCGTGTTCAGCTTGGTATGAATGGTCCGCGTGTGTCGCGTGCTTTTGATGAACACAAAGCGATTATTACCGCCATTGCGAACCGCGATGGCGAACTTGCCGATTTGTTGATGCGCCGCCATATCAGTGCATCACGCAAAAACATTGAAACAAAACTACAAGCACATAAGGAAGTATCATGAGTCAATTACAAAGCCCAGGTGCGAAACTGCGCCAAGCCGTAGCCGACGAGAGCCCACTGCAAATTGTCGGTACCATTAATGCTTACACAGCCATGATGGCTGAAAAAGTCGGTCATAAAGCGTTGTACTTGTCAGGTGCTGGCGTGGCTAACGCGTCTTTTGGCTTGCCTGACTTGGGAATGACTTCGTTGAACGACGTATGTGAAGACATTCGTCGTATTACCGGTGCCAGCGACTTGCCACTGTTGGTGGACGCCGATACCGGTTGGGGTGGCGCATTCAACATTGCTCGTACGGTAAAAGAAATGAGCCGTGCCGGCGCCGCAGGTTTTCATATTGAAGATCAGGTTGCGCAGAAACGCTGTGGTCACCGTCCAAACAAAGAAATAGTTAGCCAGGGCGAAATGGTTGACCGTGTCAAAGCGGCTGTTGATGCGCGTATTGATGATCAGTTCTACATTATGGCACGCACCGATGCATTCCAGCAGGAAGGTATCGAGTCTGCTATTGAGCGTGCGCAAGCTTGTGTAGATGCAGGTGCAGATGCAATTTTTGCCGAAGCGGTGCACACGCTGGAACACTACAAAGCCTTTACTGATGCACTAGATGTGCCGGTACTGGCCAATATTACCGAGTTTGGTGCGACGCCGCTGTTTAACAAGCAAGAACTGGCCGATGTGGGCGTAGAAATTGTGCTTTATCCATTAAGTGCTTTCCGAGCTATGAACAAAGCGGCACTTAATGTCTACAATAGTATTTTAGAAAACGGTGACCAGAAAGCGGTTGTCGATGATATGCAAACGCGTGCGGAATTGTATGAATTTCTGAACTATCACGATTTCGAAGAAAAACTCGACCAATTATTTAAAAAATAAACAAATTAAGAAGGGAAAAATCATGGCAGAGAAGAAACTAAGTGGCGCAGGTTTGCGCGGACAATCAGCCGGCGAAACAGCACTATGTACAGTTGGTAAAAGCGGCTCAGGCTTAACCTACCGCGGCTATGACATTAAAGAGCTTGCCGAAAAAGTCAGCTTTGAAGAAGTGGCGTACCTGCTGGCAAAAGGCGAATTGCCGACTCAGTCGCAACTTGACGACTACCGCAAACGCTTAAAATCACTACGCGTATTGCCTCAGGAAGTCAAAGACGTACTAGAGCGCATTCCAAAATCAGCGCACCCGATGGATGTGATGCGCACCGGTTGTTCAATGCTGGGTAACCTGGAAACAGAAGAAAGCTTCGATGAAGCCGACGACCATATCGAGCGTTTCTTAGCGACATTCCCTGGCATCGTGCTGTACTGGTATCGCTTTACTCACGACGGCGTTCGTATCGATACGGACTCAGAAGAAGAGTCAATCGGCGCGCACTTCCTGCGTTTATTGCACGACAAAACACCGTCACAGCTGCATGCTGACGTGATGAATACTTCGCTAATCTTGTACGCAGAGCACGAATTTAATGCGTCGACCTTTACTGCGCGTGTTTGTGCTTCGACACTATCTGACATTCATTCATGTGTTACCGGCGCGATTGGTTCGTTACGTGGTCCACTGCACGGTGGTGCGAATGAAGCAGCAATGGAACTTATCGAAGACATGAAAGACGCCGAAGATGCCGAGCAAACGCTGATGGGCATGTTAGAGCGTAAAGAAAAAATCATGGGCTTCGGTCATGCGATTTACAAAGAGTTTGACCCGCGTAACGACATCATCAAAGCGTGGTCGAAGAAACTGTCTGAAGAAGTCGGCGATAGCCGTTTGTACGATGTTTCTGTTCGCTGCGAAGAAGTCATGTGGCGCGAGAAGAAGTTGTTCCCGAATGCGGACTTCTTCCATGCCTCAGCCTATAACTACATGGGCATTCCAACCAAATTGTTTACGCCAATTTTTGTTATGTCGCGGGTAACCGGCTGGACCGCGCACGTTAAAGAACAGCGTGCTAACAACCGTATTATTCGTCCGTCTGCGGACTACACCGGTCCAGAGGCGCGTCCAGTTCCAGCTATTGGTGACCGTTAATATGAACAATGAATACCGTAAAAAACTAGACGGCACGACGCTCGAGTATTTCGATACTCGGGCAGCCGTTGAAGCCATTGAACAGGGTGCTTACGACAAACTGCCATACACCTCGCGGGTACTGGCAGAAAACCTGGTACGTCGCTGCCCGCCGGAAATTCTGACGCAGTCGTTAGAGCAGCTGATTTACGGCAAGAAAGAGCACGATTTTCCGTGGTTCCCGGCTCGCGTCGTTTGCCACGACATTCTCGGACAAACGGCGCTGGTTGACTTAGCTGGCCTGCGCGATGCGATCGCCGAAAAAGGCGGCGACCCGGCCAAAGTGAACCCGGTCGTGCCAACGCAGCTGATTGTCGACCATTCACTGGCGGTTGAGCACGCGGGCTTCGAAAAAGACGCGTTCGAGAAAAACCGGGCTATTGAAGACCGTCGTAACGACGACCGTTTCCACTTTATTAACTGGACTAAAACGGCGTTTAAAAACGTCGACGTGATACCACCGGGTAACGGCATTATGCACCAGATTAACCTGGAAAAAATGTCGCCGGTAGTGCAGGTCCGTGACAACGTCGCTTTTGTTGATACCTGTGTAGGCACCGACAGCCACACGCCGATGGTTGATGCTTTAGGCGTTATTTCTGTGGGCGTGGGTGGCCTGGAAGCTGAAAGCGTGATGCTGGGCCGCGCCTCTTATATGCGTTTGCCTGATATCGTAGGTGTTGAACTCACGGGCAAATTGCGTCCGGGCATAACCGGCACCGATTTAGTGTTGTCGTTGACTGAGTTTTTGCGTCGTGAACGAGTGGTTGGCGCTTACCTTGAGTTCTTCGGTGAAGGTGCAGAGGCATTGACTGTTGGCGACCGTGCCACTATATCTAACATGACACCGGAATACGGTGCCACCGCAGCAATGTTCTATATCGATAACCAAACTATCGACTATTTGAAACTAACCGGTCGTGATGACGATCAAGTGGAGTTGGTCGAGAAGTTTGCTAAAGAAACCGGCTTGTGGGGCGATAGCCTGAAAACTGCCGAATACGGTCGAGTCTTGCGTTTTGACTTGTCAAAAGTCGAGCGTAACCTGGCAGGTCCGTCTAATCCGCATGCCTTACTACCGGCAGCTGAGCTCAGCGAGCGCGGCGTAGCCAAACATATTGAACAGCCGGAAGAGGGCAAAATGCCTGACGGCGCAGTAATTATTGCGGCGATTACCAGTTGTACCAACACCAGTAACCCACGCAATATGATTGCAGCAGGTTTGATTGCGCGTAACGCGAATAAGTTGGGCTTAACGCGTAAGCCATGGGTTAAGTCATCATTGGCTCCGGGCTCTAAAACCGTAAAAATGTACCTGGAAGAAGCGCAGCTACTGCCTGAACTGGAAGACTTAGGTTTCGGCGTGGTGGCGTTTGCCTGTACCACGTGTAACGGTATGAGTGGCGCGCTGGATCCGAAAATTCAGCAAGAAATCATCGACCGTGATCTGTTCTCAACCGCGGTATTGTCGGGTAACCGAAACTTTGACGGACGTATTCATCCGTATGCTAAACAGGCGTTTTTAGCATCGCCGCCGTTGGTTGTGGCGTATGCGATTGCCGGCACTATCCGTTTTGATATAGAAAAGGATGTGCTCGGTATTGATCCGGACGGCAATCCGGTAACTCTGAAAGACATCTGGCCAAGTGATGAAGAAATTGACGCTATTGTTAAACAGAGTGTTAAGCCTGAGCAGTTCCGCAAGGTCTATGACCCAATGTTTAACCTGAGTGTCGACTACGGCGAGAAGAACAATCCGTTGTATGATTGGCGCGAAATGAGCACTTATATTCGTCGTCCTCCTTATTGGGAAGGTGAGTTAGCCGCAGAGAATACGTTAACGGGTCTGCGTCCGCTGGCAGTACTGGGCGATAACATCACCACCGACCACTTGTCACCGTCAAACGCCATTATGGCTGACAGTGCTGCAGGTGAATACCTGACTAAAATGGGCGTGCCGGAAGAAGACTTCAACTCTTATGCGACCCACCGCGGCGATCACCTCACTGCGCAACGTGCCACCTTCGCTAACCCGAAGCTGTTTAACGAAATGGTGCGTGACGACAACGGTGACGTGATTCAGGGATCGCTGGCGCGTATTGAGCCAGAAGGCAAAGTCGTGCGCATGTGGGAAGCCATTGAGCACTACATGACGAACAAGCAGCCGCTGATTATCGTGGCCGGCGCTGATTACGGTCAGGGCTCATCGCGCGATTGGGCAGCGAAAGGTGTTCGCTTAGCGGGTGTTGAAGTTATTGTTGCTGAAGGCTTTGAGCGCATTCACCGCACCAACTTAATTGGAATGGGCGTATTGCCACTGCAGTTTGAAGAGGGCACCACGCGCAAAACCTTGAATATTGACGGTACTGAAACTTTCGACGTGAAAGGCACACCGGCACCGGGGGCTGTATTGCAGCTGACTATCCACCGTAAGGACGGGTCGTCACAGCAAGTACCGGTTATTTGTCGCCTGGATACCAAAGAGGAAGTCTCTATTTACGAGGCTGGTGGTGTATTACAGCGCTTTGCACAGGACTTTTTAGAAGCGGAAGCAAGCTAAGGAGTTTGAGCTATGGCGTTTAAACCACAAATCAAAATTCCCGCCACCTATATGCGTGGCGGAACCTCGAAAGGCGTATTTTTCCGTTTGCAGGACTTGCCTGAAGCAGCGCAGCAACCGGGTGCGGTGCGCGATGCCATTTTGTTGCGTGTCATTGGCAGCCCGGATCCTTACGCCAAGCATACCGATGGTATGGGCGGCGCGACGTCCAGCACCAGTAAAACGGTTATCGTTTCTAAAAGCGAACAGCCGGATCATGACGTGGATTACCTGTTTGGTCAGGTGTCCATAGACAAGCCATTTGTCGACTGGAGTGGTAACTGCGGTAATTTATCGTCAGCGGTGGGGCCATTTGCCATTGCCAACGGTTTGGTAGCGCCTGAACGCATTCCTGAAAATGGGGTTTGCGAAGTCCGTATTTGGCAGGCCAATATTGGCAAAACTATTGTCAATAAAGTGCCTATGGTCAACGGTGAAGTGCAGGAAACCGGTGATTTTGAGCTGGATGGCGTTACCTTCCCGGCAGCGGAAGTGCCCGTAGAGTTTATGGACCCATCAGCTGATGGTGAGTCGATGTTTCCGACCGGTAATCTGATCGATGATTTAGACGTTCCGGGTATCGGCACCTTAAAAGCAACACTGATTAACGCCGGTATTCCGACCATTTTCCTGAATGCAGAAGAAATTGGCTATGATGGCACCGAACTGCAGGAAGCTATTAACGGCGACCCGGCAGCTTTGGAGCGTTTCGAAACCATTCGTGCGCACGGTGCCGTAAAAATGGGCTTGATAGACGACGTTTCAGATGCAGCTAATCGCCAGCATACGCCGAAAGTGGCGTTTGTCGCGCCGCCGAAAGACTATATCGCCTCCAGTGGTAAGAAAATTGCCGCCAGTGACGTGAATCTGTTGGTGCGTGCTATGTCGATGGGCAAACTGCATCACGCCATGATGGGCACAGCCGCAGTGGCTATCGGAACTGCCGCAGCCATTCCGGGCACTACTGTTAACCTGGCGGCGGGTGGTAATGACCGTACCATGGTTAACTTCGGTCACCCTTCAGGCACCTTACAGGTTGGCGCCGAATGTAAGCAAGTCAACGGCCAGTGGACCGCTATAAAAGCTATTATGAGCCGCAGCGCGCGCGTTTTAATGGAAGGTAACGTGCGTATTCCGGGTGACGTGCTGTAAATGCAAGAAGTCGCGCTTAGGCGCGACTTCTTATTAGTGTATTTCAAACCTAGTCCGCATAGCCCCATGGAGTAGGGGGAGTATCAACGGTTTCTGTTAAATCAAAATCCACCCGAAATTCTCTGCCTTCGCGAATTAAGCGGTAGGTAAAGGTGTCGTCGTGAATATACATTTGCCAAATATTGGTATTCGACTGCGGCACACCCAATTCAATAAATAATTCTTTTGAGTAGGCGTCAGCCGGGAACGACTGTGCAGTCGGGTAGCCTTTGTCGACCGTATGACCACCATACATAGTTAGCGGGTCATAGTTGCCGTCGGGTTTGCGGTGATCATGTTTAAGGCTAATGCCAGACCCTGTTTGCGTTAAAATCCAGGTGCGCGAATGGTCATCGCCAACATGAAAAGGAATTTCAATTTTCGCATCGCCGCACTTGCGCACATGCATAATCAACGGGCCTTCAAAGCCCTCACTTGAAGGGGTATCAACTGTTACTTCGCCAGCGTATGAGTTGCCACAGTGCTGGTTAATTGCCTCAAAAAATTCAGCTTGAGCTTGGGTAGTCACCTGCGGTGCAGGCTTAATTACCTGAGCAGAGCTGGTAAATGGTGCAAAGCTTGCGACGGCAATTGACGTAAGAAAAACGATATTTTTCATTTTTAGACCATTGGATAATGTTTAATTTTGAATTATATGAGAAAGTAAAACCTGACATGAATCAAAGGCACATGCCAGTATTTTTACGTAAACTTATGATACCAAGTGCAGTAACCGAAATTTCCGATCTCCAACATATTCTGGATAGTCTCGACGCCGTTGTGTACGTATCTGACGTTGAAACTCACGAACTGCTTTTTATGAACAAGTATGCGCTAAAGAATATTGGCGGCGTAAACCAGTTCGGTGATGTTAAAGGCAAGCGTTGCTTTGAGGTTTTACAGAAAGGTCAAAAAAAGCCTTGTGATTTTTGTACTAACCCTTTACTCCCGAAAAGTGGTGATACGTATCTTTGGGAGTTTAAAAATACACGTAATAATTGCTGGTACCAATGTCGTGACCGCTTGATCCGTTGGCATGACGGACGCCAAGTGCGACTAGAAGTCGCAACAGATATTACTGAGCGTAAGAGTGTAGAAGAGCAACTGCATGAAACACAAAAGGAATTAAAGTTTCTCGCAGAAGTGGACAGCTTAACTCAGCTATATAATCGTCGCGCATTTTTTATGTACGCGGATAATTTGCGAAAAAGCCTTCCAAAATCAGCCAGTTTGGGCTTAATGATTCTCGACTTGGACTATTTTAAAGACATTAATGATAGCTATGGGCATGAAGCTGGTGATACGTTACTAGCGGCAATCGGGCAAAAGCTTCTTTCATTTTCCGGTGATGGCACTGTGGTGGGACGTATGGGCGGTGAAGAGTTTGCTATCGCCTTCCATGAAACAGAGAAACGGGAAAAGTTAGGCTTTGCAAACGGAGTTTATAATGCAGTGAGCAGCGTGAAAGCGCTGTACTTTAAAGATACATTGCAATGTACAACAAGCATCGGCGTGTCATCACAAATGGCGGCTACAGAACTTCGAGATATTATGCGTGAGGCAGATAATGCATTGTATCAAGCAAAATCAGCCGGTCGCTCTCAGATAAAAGAGGCCTAGGGCAGCCAAATATCTCCAATGGCGGTTTCTGGCGAAAAGTGATGCGCAATTTGTGCTTGCAGCAACTCGCCGCAGGCAAGAGCGTCGGTCATGGCGTCGTGGGGGGCGTAAAAAGGCAGATTGTAACGCTCCCGGCTGTCAGCCAAACGGATAGAAACAGGCTTTTTGCCGGTTAACTTATCCCACAAACTGCGTTTTTGGCGATGAAAGCGTGCCTCAATTTCCATGGTATCTATGAGTGGGAAGTGGATGGTTTCGTTCAAACGCTCTTCAAAAGCACCTTGTAAAAAAGGGCGCTCAATACCATTGTAATGGACGACCCAAACTTTGCCTGCAACAGCGTTTAACAATGGATCAATGATTTCAGCCAAATCTGGTGCTTGCTCTATCTCGCTGTGCGTTATGCCATGAATCGTGACAGACTCTTCGGTTAACAAGCGCCGGGGCTTTACCACCCATTGTTGAGCTTGGCTCATATCGATTCGCCCTAATGTCATAGGAACAACTGCAATACTGATAATACCGTGTTTATCCGGGTTCATGCCGGTTGTTTCAAAGTCGACAGCAACCATTGGTACGTTGTCAATAGAAGTGTCTGCGCTAGCTATGCCAACTTCATAATAGCGTTTAAGCGCAGGATGCTTCGCTGTTTTTGCAAGCTCCTGAAAACGCTCCGGCCAGTTTACTGCGCTTTTCTCTTGTTTATTCTCGGCGTCTGGCGGCAAATACAGCACAATTAGCCTCCAGAATATTTGTAACGCAGGTATTTCTGCGCGTTACTGAGAATTTGGAAAGCGTCTTTTAAATTTTTACGCTCAAAATCAGACAAGTCCTCCGGTGCCACGTTGTTATCCGGTGATTCACCGGCTTCTAATGCCAGTGCCTGGTGGCGAATACGCACCATAGAAATCAATTCCAGTGCGTCACGTAAGTCTGGGCCACGACCTTTTGGCAATATATTAGCGTCAATAATTTCCTCAAGGCGGGCAAATGAATTTTGACGTTGAGCACTAATCGCCAAAGCATGTACACGAATTAAGTCAGCGACAGGACCGGTTCCACGGCGCTTTGTATTAATGCTGTCCCGGTGTTTGCCGTCTTTTTCCATGACAAAATCTTTGAAAAAACCGAGTGGTGGCGTACGGTTTAACGCGTTACGTGCCATAGAGCCCAGAAAGCGCTTGTGCTTAGGCGCTTTTTTACGAATGAGCTGGTTGAGCTCTTTGGCAAAACGCATTTCACCACTAACACCGTCTAAGTCAAAAAAAATTGACGAATGCAGCAGTTTTTCAGGTGAGGGGTTTTCTATCCAGTCCGTGAAATACTGCTTCCATTTTGATAAAGGCTGACGCCAGTTACGGTTTGTCGCCATAATATCGCCGGTGCAATAGGTATAACCACAGGCGTTTAGACCATCGGAAACAAATTGCGCGATATTTAAGAAATATTCATCATGTAGTTTAGGGTCAAAGCTGTCATCGAGCACCATTGCGTTGTCCTGGTCGGTCACCACGGTTTGCTCGTCTCTAGCCATAGAACCCAGTGCTAAGAAACAGTAGGGCACTGGTGGTGGTCCGTATTTCTCCTCGGCTAACTCCAGTAGTCGCTGTTTAAAGCTACGACCAATAGTCGCCATAGCGGAGCCAATAATGCGTGAATTAGCGTCTTCTTCAACCATACGCACAAAGCTTTTATGTACGTCAGGGACTAACTGTGAAAGCTCTTCAATACTGGTTTGTTTAAAAATACTGGAAACAATGTATAGACTGCTTTGCGATTCATGACGGGCAACGTCCGACAAAGCTATAACGCCAGTAACTTTGGATTGGCGCAGTACTGGCAAATGGTGCAAGTTGGTGCGCAGCATAGTTAGAAATGCTTCAAACACTCGATTGTTGTGCTGCACGAACACCAGGTTCTCAGACATAATATCGGCGACTGGGTCGGAGGCGTCTTTGTCGACCGCTAGTACGCGTTTACGCAAATCTTTGTCGGTGATTATGCCCGCAGGAATATCACGCTTTTCGTCGTCATAAATGAGTAATGATGACACTTTCTCGTCCGTCATTAGACAAGCAGCTTCGCGTATTGAAGCACTTTTATTAATAGCAATAGGCTCGCGTGTAATTAAAGTCTCAACTCGGGCTGATAATGTTCGGTTACGACTCTCATGTTCTTTTACCGCATGACTGACACGGCGCTGCTCTTCAACTTCAACAGCGTCGGCAAAGGCATCGTACTCGTCATAAAAGCGATTAAATAAGTCGCCGGGAATGTAATACAGCAGTGTATCTTCAATGGTTTTAACCGGAAAGCGTACGCGGCCTTTGCGGAGCAGGCCAGCTTCACCGAAAAAGCCACCTTCATCTAATCGGTTAAACAGTGATCCGTCTTTGTGATAAGTCTCAATTGAGCCACTTCTGACAACATGGAGTGCATCAATATGCTGGTTGAACTCAAGAATTTGAGTGCCGGCTTTGAAGTAAGCTACAGAGGTATTTCGTGCCGCTATTTGAAGCTCTTCTTCAGGTAACTCGTTAAAAGGAGAGTACTTGCGTAAGAAGTTCAGAATTTCGACGTGCTCAGCTTCCATATAAGCACCTTAAAAAAGATGAGCGACACCCAGAGGTGTCGCTCGTGGTCGGTTATTTTGTGGTTTTACCAACTCTTGGCTCAGAGCGCAAGCCTTGGACTAAAGCCACGGATGCTGCTAAAAGCACAATAGTAAACGGTAGGCCTGCTGATACTGCCATGGCTTGCAGAGCCACTAAGCCGCCGCCAAGTATCAAGGCAATTGCAACGAGCCCCTCAAAGGTACACCAGAATACACGTTGTGGTACAGGTGCTTCGACTTTACCGCCTGCACTGATGGTATCAATAACCAACGAACCAGAGTCAGACGATGTAATGAAGAACACCATAACTAGTATAATACCGATGAATGAGGTAATGCCTGTCCAAGGTAAACCTTCTAACATCACAAATAGCTGCAATGACAGGTCGACGTTAGCAACTTCTTCTGCGCCAGCCAGGAACTGCTCAATAGCGGCTGTGCCGAAAACGCTCATCCAGAATACGCAGGCGAGTGAAGGAATCAGCAATACTGAAACCAAGAACTCACGTACTGTGCGACCACGCGAAACGCGGGCAATGAACATACCGACAAACGGTGACCACGCTATCCACCAAGCCCAGTAAAATGACGTCCAGCCTTGTGAATAGTTTAAGTCTTCTCGTCCAACTGGATTAGACAGAGCAGGTAAGTTCACAATGTAATTGTATAGGTTGTCAACGAAGCCTGTCAGAATTGCGACAGTAGGTCCAACAATGATAACGAACAGCATTAATAGTGCTGCCAATGTCATGTTGATTTGAGATAAGCGCTGTACACCTGACTCAAGACCGGCGAGTACTGACACTAAAGCAACGGCAGTGATACCAATGACCAACAATACCTGTGTTGTATTACCTTCGTCCCAGCCAAACAGGAAGTTAAAGCCTGAGGCTGCCTGCGACGCGCCTAAACCTAACGATGTAGCTAAGCCGAACAGAGTTGCCAAAATAGCAACAATATCGATGATGTGGCCTGGCCAGCCCCAAACTCGCTCACCCAGAATAGGGTAGAAAATAGAGCGAATGGTTAAAGGTAAACCTTTGTTGAAAGAAAAAATAGCAAGACCTAAAGCCAGAACCGCGTAAATAGCCCAGGGGTGCAGTGCCCAGTGGAATATTGTTGCAGCCATACCTAAAGCAACCGCTTTCGCCTCGTCACCCTCTGCGCCACCAAGTGGAGCCCAATCGGTACGAAGCCCGTCAGATCCGGTTTCAGTGCCTCCCAAGGCTGTACTGAAGTGAGTTATGGGCTCTGAAACGCCATAGAACATTAAACCAATACCCATGCCGGCTGCGAACAGCATTGAAAACCAGCCGAGATAGGAAAAGTCAGGTTTGGCTTCTGTGCCCCCTATCCGAACTTTGCCTAGCGGTGAAACCACCAATACCAGACACAAAATAACAAAGATGTTAGCGGCGCTAATAAAGAACCAATCTAAGTTAGCCGTTAACCAATCTTTGGTATTCGTAAATATTGGGCCAGCCTGATTTTGAAAAGCTAACGTAATGAATACGAAAGCCACAATGGCTAAGCCCGAAATAGCAAAAACGCGGTTATGAAAATCGAGTCCAAATGGACCTATTTTCATGACAACGTTGTCTTGTCCTACCTGATAGTCTGTATTGATGGGGTTAACTTCACCATCGGGAATCATGGGATCATCTGCTTGACGCTCGCGTTCTAAATCCTTGTCGCCGCGCAGTACCTCTTCTTCTTTTTTGGTCATTTAGCTTCCCCTTTATTAAAAATAGGCGCTGATACGCATTTGAATTTAAAGCTAATTTTAAATTCACGTGTAGAGTATAGGAAGCTACGGAGATTTCTTAAAGTTAGATCGGTAGAAAATTAGAATTGTTTTTCAAATTAGAGTAGAGGAAGGCTGGGGGAAGCTAACGGATAATCCTTTATCCGCCAGCTTATAGGGGGTTAGAAGCTATAACGAACGCTCGCACCTATAGTATCGATATCCTGATCAATTTCATCTAGATCATACAGTTTATACCCAACACCCAGCGATAAGTTAGTGGTCAGATGGAAAAACGCTGAAGCGTCATAACGAATGGCGTTTTCATCGTCAATATCCAGATAGTCAGCTTTGACAGATAACTCGAAGAAGTCGGTAATCATAGAGCGGATACCCAGACCGGCCCCGTAGCCCGATTCGTCAAAAGACTCTGAGCCTATGGCATCAATAGAGCCAACAAGCTCCAGTTTTTCGTAGGTGACGGTAGCGAAAATGTCCGTAGAGTCGGTAATGCCATGGTTAAAGCCTAGACCGGCATTGAGTGAGTCTAAATCGACATCACCAAAGTCTGACTCGTCACCCACTGAGTCAAAGTTTGCCAGAACAAAAACGGAGTCACTAAGCGACAGGGAACCAGATACCGCGTAACCATCCATTGAAATATCTTCATCAAGCGGTGTTTCGATATCGGTTTCGATATAAGTTGCCTGAATTTTGTCCCAGTTGGGAGAGTCCGCTAAAGCGCCTGTTGAAGTCCCAATTAAAGCGAGTGCAATGATTGTCTTTTTCATGATACTTCCTTATTGGTTAGTTGCTAAACATAGTGCTTTTCCGTTGTTATGACTAAAGTTAGGGTGGGTCGAAAAAAGCTTCAACCGCTTTTACGAAACCTTTAATCTAAGCGGTTAATTAAGGAAATTAAGGCGGCTTCAGCAACGCGTTTAATATTGTCACGCTCTTCGCTGTCACTGACTTCGTAAGTGACTGCATGAGCTGCGAACTTATCAGTGATGAACTGCTTAAAAACACCGCTGTCAGGGTGTGCACCAGGCTGATAGTCAAGTTCAACGGAGTCGACCATTTCAGCGATTTCTTCAATCCAGTTATAAACTCGTTGAGGGTTTCTTAAAGGCACTCCAGAACTAGGTTCATAGCCTTTAGGCATCGTATAAAAAACATTTCGGTGCGTTGAGTGAAAATCAATGGCGAACTCAATTTTACCGCCACCTTTAGTTAATTTTGTTAAGTATTTAGCCAGTGCCTGGGTTTCCGGCAGCGTTTGGTTTTTCCAGTCCCTGTTCATATCGACACCGGCGGCTGTTAAGCGCCAATTGCCGTGATAAACCCCGTCTGGGTTCATATTTGGAACCAGTAAAATATTGTATTGCTTGCGAAACTCAGAAACGTATTTTTCATCGCTAAATAGTATTTCTCCAAAGTGGAGAAGGGCAATTGCGCCAGTCACTTCCGGTGGATGTTGACGGCCAATAAGTATCAGCCATTTATCGCTTGAAGGAACTGTATGCTCTAATGCAGCCAAGTTTCTTCCTTCACTGGAGACCCCGAGAGAAATAACTTTGGAGTGCTCAGGCTCTTTAATTAAGCTACTTAGCCATTCTATATAATGGACGTTATCGATAATTTCCTGTCCGGCGATAATTTCTTTTTCTTGGGCCGGTAGGGTGACTTTAAACTTTAACCAACCATCGCCTTCTGAGAAAGGGACCGGGTGCCACATATCTTCGCCGATACTGCTGCGTTTGGGCTTGTACCTTGAAATACCTTTGTCAGCAAACAAAGTAATCGTAAAGGTCTTACTCTCATTCGCCAGGTTTTCAACGGCAAATGCGTACCAGGGGCTAGGGTTTATATCTTCCTTTTCTGGCTTTAAATAGAGCTTAAATTGACCTTCCTGCTCTCGCTCACAATGATGTAAACGTCCCGCAGCAAAGTCAGTCGTAAACTCGACTTGCTCGAATGAGCAGCCGTCAGGATTCCTAGGTTTGTCCTCCTGAGGCTGCTGAAGCGTTAACTGGCTAAATAACGCAACGCTGGCTAAAGAGAGCATTTATTCCTCTAAAATGCCCAGGACAAGGTTGCGTAAGTGTAACGTCCGCGATTTGAATGGACGTCTGAGAAATAACCAAAGCTTTCATCGGCAATAGGCGGTTTCTTGTTGGCTATGTTTCGGGCGCCTAATCGGATACTGAGCCCGTCGAGAGATCTTTGACTGAAGTGGTAGTCGAGATAAATGTCGGTTGTGGTCCAACTGTCTATCGGCATCATATCTCCTTCAGATGTAGTCACGCTGGTTTCGTAAAAGTCGTCAATATAGTTGACTCGAATGCCGGCACCCCAGTTCCCCAGGTCCCAATCGAGGCGAGTGAACGCACGCCACTTGGGGTTACCGTTCATTTGCCTTAAATCACCAGCGCCAACAACAGGTATGTCAATGGGTACAGCAGGGTTCCCATTTTCCTGAGCCTCCAGAACAATGGCACTGATAGGGTCCGGGGTTTGCATAAATTTACGTAAATGGGCAGCATTTATAGAGAAGTCAAAAAGGCCGTAATTATCACTGTTCACCTGATAACTAACACTAATATCCGTTCCGGAAATTTCTCTAACTTCAAGGTTGTCGTATTGATTATTAACATAAACGACTTCTAATTCGTCGTTGCGAATAACTGCTGGATTTGCGTCACCTTGAGAACGAAGCAACGAATCGTAAAGCAGGTGAGTTTGACTATTTAGAATACCCACGACACCTTCTTGCTCAATGCGCCATCTGTCGACAGTAATGAGGAAGTTTTCGAATGGAGTAATAGCAATACCGAAATTGTATATTTCATCATCTTCCGGGCTGAGTTCGCTGTTACCGCCTCGTACCTCAGTTATGCTGTATCTATCGTCTATGACAGGGTCGGTTCGACTGTTTGTACGCGAGACACTTTCTTCGACGACCTGAGGCAGATTGGGGGCTCTGAAACCACCAGAATAAGAAGCTCTCAATTGGAGCCAATCGACAGGAAGCCAACTTAGAGCCAGTTTAGGTTTGGTCACGCTGCCAACATCGGAAAAGCGTTCATAGCGTAACGCCATCTGCATATCGAATGTTTCATGAAAAGGGACAAGCAGTTCAGTGTAGGCGGAGAATACATTACGACTGCCTTGTGCATCGGGTGTCGAACTGCTGCCAAGCACGTCGGAGTCTGTCATTAGTTCGCCTGTTATTTGATCATAGAATGGTGTCGAGCCGTCCAGAAGGGGATGTCTGTCGTCAGCGTATGACTCATAGCGATACTCTATTCCGGCAGCAAGTCCAATGTCTCCGGCATACCAGTTGGCAAGCGTTGGGTTTGATAGTTTAAAGTCCCATTGAGCAAGTTCAGTGGAGCTATCCCGGGTTATGTCGTCGGTTAAGTTTGCTATGACGTCAGGCGCATTGTAGGCAGTGGTTCCGCTGTTTAGGTTATTTGGGTCCCCACCAATAAATGGATTATATGCTTCTTCTGGATCGGTTGAGTTTATCGCTTGCTGTAATGCGCTGACGCGTATCCTGTTATAACCGGTATCCAGAGTATCCGCTCTGGAATAAAGCAAGGCTGATTCCCATTCCCAGGTTTTTGCGTAACCACGCAGTCCCGCTAACAGACGGTAGCTTGAATCTTCAACTTCAATCCTTCGTGGGCCGACATCCATAGGTCGAATATTGCGTAATGTTACGGTTTCTCCAAAGGGGTTGTATGCAGCATCTTCGCTAATGGTAAAACGTTGTGCGGTTAAATTAGCGTTCTGTTCTCTGCGGCGTTTTGATATAGCGTCATAGTAAAGCGCTTCACCGAACAACTCGAGATTTGGGCTAAGGGAGTGGGTGTAATAGGCGAATAAGTTAACCCGGTCAACAGCTGAGGTCATGCTTTGATCCTGAAGCGCAGAGTCATAACGCATTTCTCGTGGAATAGACCCCTCCGCAGCACAAACGCCGTCAGAAATGACCTGGAAACAATCTCCCATGGACTCAGGGCGAATATGGAAGCGGCCAATGTTTTCGCCGTCAAAAATTGCCCAGGGACTAGAAAGAGAACGATTATCTAATTGTGTGTCACCGATAAATTCAGCAGGGACTCGCTCATTGAAGCGGCGATCTTCGCTTGCTGAGTAAGAACGTTCATTAGCGCCAATTTCATCGCGAGTGTAATAAGCAAAAGAGAGACTCAAATGGCTTTTGTTATCATTGAAGAAAAAACCAGTTGAGCCGCTAGCCAAGTATTGTTGCATCGATGTGCCTTTGGCATTACCTGCGTTTAGCTTTAATTCTGACTGAGTTACTTCCTTTTTCAGAACATAATTAACTACGCCAGCAACGGCATCGGTGCCATAAAGCGCGGATGCCCCGTCTCTTAATACTTCTAGTCGACGTAACCCCGATACCGGTAAAGTGTTTGAATTGACGGTTGTGACCGGAACAAAGTTTTCAGTTTGAGTTCCTGGGTGTAGAACTAAGCGGCGGCCGTTTAGAAGGGTGAGTGTGTTGCCGGTACCTATGCCTCTTAAATTGATGGAAGCCACGTCGCCGCGGGCGTCATTAACGCCACCAATGGCCCGTTCGTTGTTAAAGCTAATGTCGCCTATTTGAGGCACTGAGCGTAATAACTCGTCCCCGGTTACTGCTCCGGTATTGGTTATGTCGTCGGCATTGAGGACTGTAACCGGCAGTCTTCCGGCAGCTTGCGCACCTCTAATATTACTGCCTACGACAGTAATTTTTTCCATGGACTCTGTTTGATCAGGGCTGGGTTGAGGTGGTTCTTCTGCTTCACGTTGGATAATAAATGTATTTTCAGACTGACGTATAACCTCAAGGTCAGTTCCTGTTAGTAACCGCTCTAGTGCCTCTAGAGGTGCAAAGTCCCCTTCTAAGGGCGTAGCACTGTAACCATCAACAACCTCTGGAGAGAATATAACTTGCGTGCCTGTTTGCTCGGCGAGATCAAGTAACGACGCGCTTAACGGTTGTTCTGCAAGCGATATTGACTGGACGGGGTCTTGAGGAATAATCGGCGCTGCTTGAGCTGATAGGGAAATACAGCTTAACGCCGCGCAGGTACAAAGTGCGATGTAACTTTGTTTATGCTTAATCATAATCAGTACCTTTTTATTTATTGAAGGTTTACTGCGTCTTTAAAGGCATATACGCACTGAACTTGAATGTCCTCCATTATTTTTTGGAAAGCTCAATAGCATGCTCTGTTTCGTGAACTTTAACTGGAAGAGTTGCTGTGATGGCGTTTAAAACACTATCATCGTCACTCAGCCGGAATACGCCACTAATGCGGAATTGCTCTTGTTGAGCAAAACCCATTTGAATTTGTTTCGTGCGATAGCGATTCAATTCCGCGATGACTTCACTTAAAGGGGCATTATCAAACCTAAGAACGCCCTTAATCCAACCCGGCTGCTGATTGTTGCTGTTTGCGCGAGTTAATGAGACTTTGCTGTTTTCGTACGTTGCAATATCGCCTGACGTTAATAGACGAGTGCGACTTTCAGTGTATTTTTGACGCGTGTCAAATTCAACGACGCCTTCTAGAACCGATACCTTTATTGAGTCTTCAGCGGCGTTCTTACGAACGGTGAAACGAGTGCCCAGAACTGTCACTTTTTGTTTTCCGGTATCGATAATGAAAGGCCTGGATTTTTCTTTCTGAATATCAAAAAACACTTCGCCGCGACGCAGCTTAACCAAGCGTTGCTCACTGGTTAGCATGACGGCAATCTCGCTGTTGGTATTTAAAGTAACTTCTGAACCATCCGGCAAGTCAATCTTACGAACTTCACCAACGCTTGACTGAAAGGTTTTACTCATGATGATTGGTTTGTGAACTTCATTTTTGACAATTTGGTCCCGCTGAGCCTTTTGAGACGCGGGTAAAAAAGAGGGAAGGGCATTTACTAGTAAGTAGACGGTGATAGCGGTTAGCAAAATAGATGCAGCGAACGCGAAAGGCCTTTTTAAATAAGAGATACGATTAGTTGAACGGTATACTGCGTCACTGTGCTGCCAAATTGCTAACATGGCATTGAACTCTCGTTCATGACAGTCATTTTCTCTGCGCCACTTTTGTATTTCGCGTTCTTCGTTGGCCGTCAACTCACCGGAAAATAGCCGTGTGACATAGTAGGCGGCTTGTTTTTGCACTTTCTCGTCACGGTTCATAACGTACTCTCACTATTTGCCGACTCAAGACCTTTCGTTGCCTTCCTTATTTCACGTAAAGCGGAGGAAATGTATTTTTCTACGGTGCTAACTGAAACATCCAGTTGATCACTTATTTCTCTGTAACTCATTCCGTTAATTCTACTCAATAAAAACGCTTGCCTGTGTTCTTGCTTCAGGTGACCTAAAGCTAGCTCAATACGCTCTAATATGGCTTTGTTGGTATAAGCACGCTCAGGTGATGTTAAGTCTGTAAAGTGAAGTTCTTCAATTTGAGAAATGTGGTCTGACGCGCGCCGTGAAGCACTCCGACGAGCTCTATCAATAATGACGTGATTAGCAATTTGTAGTAGGTAGTTTTTTACTGTGGACATTCTGCCTGACAATCGTTTGTGAAGATCTGAGATTTGACTAAGCTTCACATAAATTTCCTGCATAACGTCATCATCTTCCTCAAACTGGCCCGTTCTAACGCGAACAAAGCGGCGCAAAGTAATATCGTACTCATTGACGAGTTTCTCGATGAGTTTATTACTTGCTGTTGGTGAAAATGCCGCTTTATGTTTAAACAAAATGACGAGATGCCTTATTTATGAAACGTGCTATCTATAGATATATACGCAGCCTGATACTTTTACCTCCACATTTATTTTTTCTTAACAATTGGAAGATCTTGAGGAGTAAATAAGAGCCTTCCGATTACCGCAATCTGTTTTTCGAATCTATTTGAGCCTACCGAAATTGCTGGTTTGGTCTATTATTATTTGCGCCCAAACTGGTGTTTAACAAAAAGGTAATAAACCATGTTTAAGAAAACACTTCCTATACTTTCTGCGGTATCAATTGCGGTATCGTTGTCAGTGGCTTCTGGTGTTGCTAGTGCACAGGACAATATGTCTTACGATGTGAACAAGCCGGAGCCGAAGTCGAATCAATTCTGGTGGCCTAACAAGTTGAATCTTGAGCCATTGCGCCAGCATAGTCCTGAATCAGACCCCTACGGTGATAACTTCGACTATGCTGAAGCCTTTAGCAAACTTGACCTTGAGCAGGTTAAAAAAGACATTGAAGAATTAATGACGTCTGACCAGGACTGGTGGCCAGCTGATTATGGACATTACGGTCCTTTCTTTATTCGTATGGCTTGGCACGGTGCTGGTACTTATCGCGTGCAAGATGGTCGTGGTGGTGCAGCTGGCGCTCAACAGCGGTTTGAACCTCTAAACAGCTGGCCGGACAATGTCAGCTTAGACAAAGCGCGCCGTTTATTATGGCCAGTGAAACAAAAATACGGTCGCAGCTTGTCATGGGCTGACTTAATGGTGTTAACAGGAAACGTCGCTTTAGAGTCGATGGGTTTTGAAACCTATGGCTATGCTGGTGGTCGGGAAGACGCCTGGGAGCCGGATATTGTCTACTGGGGGCCAGAGACTGAGTGGCTTGGCGGCGACAAACGCTACAAAGGTGATCGTAAGCTGGAAAACCCATTAGCAGCAGTACAGATGGGACTCATTTATGTAAACCCGGAAGGTCCTAATGGGAAACCTGACCCGCTATTAGCGGCAAAAGACATTCGTGATACTTTTGGTCGCATGGCAATGAATGACGAAGAAACTGTGGCGCTTATTGCCGGTGGCCATACCTTTGGTAAAGCACACGGTGCGCATAAGCCAGAAGAATGTTTAGAAGCTGAGCCAGCGGCTGCCCCTGTTGAGCAGCAGGGCCTTGGCTGGAAAAACAAATGTGGTAAAGGCAACGCTGAAGACACTATTACCAGTGGCTTAGAAGGTGCGTGGTCAGTTAACCCAACCGCGTGGACGACACAATACCTGGATAACCTGTTTGGCTTCGAGTGGGAACAAACTAAGAGCCCGGCAGGGGCTATTCAGTGGATTCCTGTTGATGGCCAGGCGTCTAACTTGGTGCCGGATGCGCACGTAGAAGGTAAACGTCATGCGCCAATTATGTTTACCACTGACTTGTCACTGAAGTTTGACCCTGAATATCGCAAAATAGCGAAACGCTTCCATGAAAATCCGGAAGAATTTGAAAAAGCTTTTGCAAAAGCGTGGTTTAAGCTGACTCACCGTGACATGGGACCTAACCAGCGTTACTTAGGTGACATGGCACCAACAGAAGATCTGATTTGGCAGGACCCTATTCCTGATGCTGATTTCGAACTTATTGACTCAAACGATGTAGCTGAGTTGAAAGAAGCATTATTGGATTCAGGTTTGACGGTTCAGCAGTTAGTTCGCACAGCTTGGGCGTCGGCTTCAAGCTTCCGTGGAACTGACATGCGTGGCGGTGCAAATGGCGCACGCATTGCGTTAGAACCGCAAATTAACTGGGAAGCGAACAACCCGGAAGAGCTGAAAGATGTTCTGGCAACACTGAAAGAAGTACATGAAGACTTTAATGATGATCTATCGGGCGACAAGTACGTTTCTCTGGCTGATGTTATTGTGCTAGGTGGTGCGGCAGCTATTGAGAAAGCCGCTTCAGACGCGGGCTACGATGTGACAGTTCCGTTCGAGCCGGGTCGTACTGATGCCACTCAGGAAATGACAGATGTCAATTCGTTCTCTTTCTTAGAGCCAAAGGCTGATGCATTCCGTAACTACTTTGGTGAAGACAACCGCTTGTCACCAGCCCAGATGATGGTTGATAAAGCCGACCAATTAACTCTGACGGTACCCGAAATGACAGTCCTGATTGGCGGCTTACGCACTATTGGAGCGAATTACGACGGCTCTGAGCACGGCGTATTAACTGACCAACCGGGTACGTTGAATAATGACTTCTTTGTTAATCTGCTAACTATGGATAACGAGTGGAAGAAGTCAGAAGACAATGAAGCGGTGTATGAAGGTTATGATCGCGAAACGGGCAAACTGAAATTTACAGCAAGCCCGGTTGATCTTATCTTTGGCTCAAACTCTGAACTGCGCGCAGTCTCTGAAGTGTACGCAATGAGCGACGCTAACGAGAAGTTCGTCAACGACTTTGTTCTAGCATGGACAAAAGTGATGCAGTTGGACCGCTTTGACCTGAAATAAGTAAGGTTAAATTGGTGAAATTAAAAGCGGCGCTATGAGTTAGCGCCGTTTTTTTTATGGTTCTTGCCAATACCAGCGCTAATAGTCAGCTGCAAGGCTTCTGCCGGCTTCATGTCGAGCGATTCAACGCAGTCTTTCGGCACCATGATCATGTAGCCACCAACGTTATAACTCATCGGTAAAAAGACGGCGACTTGCTCGTCTTCGAGAATTTCCGATAACTTGTCATCACTGGCGCCAGGCTTTTTGGTTACAATGCCTATAAGCTTCGTATTACTATTCGGCAGCGTTACCATCACGACGGACTCATCGGCAAAGTCTTTACCTGACATCATTTCAAATACGTCATTTACTGTGCCATATAAGCTGCGTAGCAGCGGCATTTTGTTCATGAGTTTGCCTGGCAACTGCCAAATAGAATTGAACAGACTCCACCGTGAACTAAAGCCAACGAGCAGGGCAAGGATAAGGAAGCTAATAAAGGCAAGGCCAGGAAAATAATAAGCATCTCCGCCTAGAGCCATCCAAACAGGCTTTAGCGATTGCTCAATAGTTACCAGTAACCAACGAATGAGGTAAACGGTAATAACTATCGGCAGTAAAATCGCCAAGCCTTTTAAAAAGTAATTCAGTATTTTTTTCATAAGCCTGCTTTTTAGTTCGGGTTTTGGTACAAGCTTAGCGGTTTTTTAGGGTTCGTGAAATTCTTTACGGTTTGTTAATGAAAACTGTCGTAAGTAAAAGTCTTACAAATTGGTACTTTCTTCCGATGTCTTTTTGAACTTCTGTTACTTAAAATAACCGCTTTAAATTTGCTAGAGTTTTGTTGTGAAATTGTTAGTTACAGGCGGTGCAGGATACATAGGCAGCCACACTACTGTTCAGCTTTTGCAGGGTGGTCACGACGTTCATGTTATTGATGACCTTTCAAATTCAGAACGAGGTACTATCGACTCCATTAGTAATTTAGCAGGTCGTGAGTTTGAGTTTAGCTGCGGTTCTGTACTCGACAAAGGTTTTTTAAGTAGAGTGTTTAAGAATAATGACTTCGATGCAGTCATACACTTTGCTGCTCTAAAAGACGTTAATGATTCGCTGAATCAGCCGCTAAAATACTATCAAACCAATGTGACCGGTACGCTTAATCTCTGTGAAGTAATGGAAGATGCTGGGGTATATAACTTGCTATTCAGCTCTTCAGCGGCTGTTTACGGAAATGCTGAGCATACACCTATAACGGAAAAGTCTCCGACTGTAGAGCCACTAACGCCCTATGGCAAAACAAAGTTAATGGCGGAAAAAGTTTTGACTGATATCGGTCGCTCTTCAACTCAATGGAAAATTATTATTCTGCGGTATTTTAACCCCGTAGGGGCTCATGAAAGCGGTTTAATAGGGGAAAGCTTAAAGCAGTCACCAACAAACTTAATGCCAGTTATATTAAATGTAGCGGCGGGAAATAACGCTAAATTATCAGTTTTTGGTAATGATTACCCGACAGAGGACGGCACCTGTATTCGCGACTTTATTCATGTTCAGGATTTAGCGAGCGGACATATCAAAGCAACAGAGTATATGCACACAACTGAATTTTCTGAGCCAGCAAAGATATTTAACTTGGGTACGGGGAATGGCTATAGCGTCATGCAGTTAGTAAAAGCATTTGAGCTCGAAAGTAAGCAACCCGTTCCTATCGATATAGTGGATAGGCGTGAAGGCGATATAGCCATTAGCTGGGCCGACCCTTCGGCCGCTAAAAAAGAGTTAGGATGGAAAGCGACACGGAATTTAAATGATATGTGCCGGGATTCATGGAATTTTTATTGTGAACAGTATTTGAATGGGTAATCGTATGTCTGAACAAAGTAGTCAAAGCAAGCTTAGTAGTTTATCAGTTGTTGGTGCAGACAATGATTTTGCCTGGATAGGGAGCTACAAAGAAAAGAAATGGCACCCAGATTTTAACTTCTACCATAGCGCTCACGAGCTCATTGAAAGTGCGCAAAATCCAGAATTAATTATTCTATCTCTTGATATAGAGGAAGTTGAAGAGCTTGATGCCCAATTACACGAGCTACGTAAAAACGATTCGACTGCGTTGAGTCAAATATACGTTACTCACGAGAGCCGTTTATCTCCGTACTTGGCAAACGGAATTTGGAAAGAGGAGTGCTTAAAAGCATTTGCGAATTACAAAGAAAGAAAGCGTTACTTAAAGTTAGTCGATGTTGAAACAGTAAAGAATAAGTTAATTGCCTATTTATGGCTTAATGAGGCAACGATACGGTAGTGTTCAGAATTCTG
>NZ_DGMK01000007.1:0-41843 GCF_002388365.1 Idiomarina sp. UBA4520
GGAACTTTCTTATTTATCAATTCAACGACTTTTTCCAGTAAAACCGGAGATTGACTATCGACCAACGACATAATTACAGAGTCCTTGAGGTTGTTGGTGAAACGTCGCAGGCAAGCCAAATGCGGCCCGCGGCCAATGAATCTATGATTGATGTTATTGTCGGACATTTATCATAGGCTTTCAACGCTATTTCGCATTAAAAACCAGTGTTTAGACCAGATATTTCGGGGATTGAGAAATAACTATGTTATTTAAATGAATGGAAGTCTTTAGAGGCGACTTAAATCAACAAATTTTTGATTTTCATCGACTTGTAGGCGGAAGCGCCCTCTTATGCCCTGACTGTCAATAAACTTAATGAAACGGCCCGCGGGAATAGCGACCCGCGTGCCATTGTCGGTGGTTACTACGACCTGTTGAAACCCCTTGTTGTAGTAAACATCACAGTATTCCTGATAGCTCATGGACAGACTAAAGACATACTGGATGATCACGTTACTCGCCTACCTTAAATAATTATTCAGTTAGACAACTTTCTACTTTTTCAAACAAGTCGCTGGCTAAGTTTGGTAAAGACTGAATGCCTTTCAACTCAGCTTTCATTAGCTCTTGACGTTTTTCGTCATAGCGACGCCAACTGACAAACGCAGACACTAAGCGCGACGCTACCTGAGGGTTAAAGTCATTCAACACTTTAATTTGCTCAGCTACCAGTTGGTACCCTTTACCATCAGCTCTATGGAACTGCGCTTGATTCTGTGTAAAAGCAGCGAGTAACGAATAAACCCGGTTCGGGTTTTTTATGCTGAAATCAGGGTGCGACATAAGCTCAATCAGTCGCTCAACGGTCGCTTCGTTATTGGCTATCGCTTGAGTACTGAACCATTTGTCCATCACCAACTTCTCCTCACGCCATTGCTTATCAAAGGCCTCCAGGAGTGTGTTCGCCAGCGAATGATTTGACCAAACTGCGGCCTGCAATGCCGCAAGCTGATCAGTCAGATTGTCCGCTTGATTAAATTCTTGCTCAAGCAGTTCATCGCTGTTGCTGGTTAAGGCCAGGTAGCTTAAGCAGGTTTTCTTCAACTGTCGCGCCGCAATGTCTTGTGCCGACAACTCATAAGGGTGCTGAGTTGCACACTTATAGTAAACACTAATAAAGTCTTCTTTTAACGCTTCAGCGAGCTTCTGTTTAAGCGCATCGAGGTTTTCGTTAATTCGCTCAACAGGTATCACACTAAAGTTTTCAGCGATGGTTGCAGGCGTTGGTAATGTTAACGCTAAAGCAATTAAAGCCGGATCGCTGTTTCCAAGCAGTAAGTTTCGGCAAGATGTAACCGTTTGTTCGTCTAACTCTACAGTTGTGTCTTTTGATATAGCCTGCTCTACTTTACGCGAAAATAGTGTTTGTGCAGCATCCCATCGACTAAATTCGTCCTGACTATGAGCCATTAGAACACGTAATTCATCGTCACTGATGTCGCGCTTCACTTTCACCGGTGCTGAAAAGTTCTCAAACAGCGATAAAACAGGCTGTTCGGCGACATTTTCGAAGCTTAGCGTTAGCTCTTTATCTTTAAGATGAATCAGCTGTTCATCAGACAACTGCAATGGCTGCCCTTTTAAGGAGTACGCTGACCATTTCACCGGAATATGGAATGGGGCCTTCTCACTTTGTCCGGGCGTTGCAGGCGTTTCCTGGCGCAGGGTAATAGTCAATTTTTGTTGCTGAGCATCATAATCTTGCTCGACGGAAACTGTTGGTGTACCCGCTTGTGAATACCAATGGCGGAAACAGCTAAAGTCAGCACCATTGGCATCTTCCATCGCCGCAACAAAATCTTCGCAGGTAACGGCTTGGCCGTCGAAGCGCTCAAAATATAGCGCCATGCCTTTTTGGAAGCCCTCTTCGCCTAACAAGGTATGAATCATGCGAATGACTTCTGCACCTTTGTTATATACCGTAACGGTATAAAAGTTGTTCATTTGAACCACTTTATCCGGACGTATGGGGTGCGCCATTGGGCTGGCATCTTCAGCAAACTGATGGCTTCTAATGACTTTGACATCGTTAATGCGGTTTACCGCTCTAGAGCCTAAGTCAGAGCTAAACTCTTGATCTCGAAAAACGGTTAAGCCCTCTTTCAGCGACAGCTGGAACCAGTCACGGCAAGTCACTCGGTTACCCGTCCAGTTATGAAAGTACTCATGGCCGATAACCGACTCGATGTTGAGAAAGTCCTGGTCAGTCGCGGTTTCTGGATTCGCCAATACGTATTTGGCATTAAAGACATTTAAGCCCTTATTCTCCATAGCTCCCATATTGAAGAAGTCGACGGCAACGACCATATAAATATCGAGGTCATAAACCAAGTTAAAACGCTCTTCGTCCCATTTCATCGCGTTTTTGAGCGACTCCATGGCGTGTGGGGCACGATGAAGATTGCCTTTATCGACAAACAGCTGAAGCTCTACGTTTCTGCCATCTTTGGTTGTGAAAGTATCTTCCAGTAAGTCGAAGTTACCAGCAACTAAAGCAAACAAATAACTGGGTTTCGGATGAGGGTCTTCCCACACTGCCAGGTGCTTACCACCTTCCATTTCACGATATTCAACGCGATTACCGTTTGATAGCAAGTATGGATAGTCTTTTTTATCGGCAATAACCGTTGTGCGGTATTTTGCCAGAACGTCTGGGCGATCCATGAAGTAACTAATGCGACGGAACCCTTCGGCCTCACATTGAGTACAGTACGTTCCTTCGGCTAAATACAAACCTTCAAGCGCCTCATTGGCGCTTGGGTTAACCGTATTCTCAATGGTTAGTTCAAAGCTATCGAACGCTGTTTCTAGTACCAACTGGTTATTTTCAACCTTCCACTTTTCGGCTGGAATAACCTCATTATTCACTTTGACGCTATCCAGCGTTATGTCTTCGCCATCAAGCACCAACGGTTTGCTGTGGTTGCCCTGACGCTCAACCTTCATGACATTAGTGACCCGTGTGTTTTCAGGGTGTAACTCAAAGGTCAAATCAACCGTTGAAATAGTGAATTCGGGTTGTTGATAATCTTTTCTATACTTCGCTTTCGGTAACTGTGTCATAACTTCCTTTCGTTACTGATTAAGCCATTGCTTCTTTTTGCTCTGGCTTTTTATAAAGAATGGTCCAGCCTGTGTAGGCAAACACGATAGCAATTAACGGTGTTAAGTAATTGAAGAACGCAAAGATACCATACTCAAATGGGCTTACCGCAAGCACCGAGAACATATAAGCACCGCACGTATTCCATGGAATTAGTGCTGAGGTGATAGTACCACTGTCTTCTAACGTACGAGACAGCACGCGAGGATCAAGATTACGGCGCTCATATTCCTCCCGGAACATGCGCCCTGGAAGAACGATAGCCATATACTGGTCAGCGGTTAAAACGTTGGCACCAAAACAGGTAAATATAGTTCCGGTAATAAGTGAACCAACAGACTTACTCGCTTTTAACATGCCCCGAATAAAACGCTCAAGTAGGCCTATTTTTTCCATAATAGCGCCGAAAGTCATGGCGCTAAGAATCAGCCAAACGGTGTTGAGCATGGAAACCATACCACCGCCGCTTAACAGGGAGTCTAAGTTAGCGCTGCCGGTACTGACGCTGGTTCCATCAGACAATGCCAGCCAAACAACTTTTAACGATGCAACCCAACCTTCTTCACCAGCAATTTGCGTGACCATTTCCGGTTGGAAAATAAGCGCCCAGGCGCCACCAAGTAAGGCCCCGAAAAAAACCGTCGGTAATGCGGGCTTACGAGTCGCTGCCAAATATAACAGTATTGCCAGCGGCACCAACATTTCCCAGCCAATGTTAAAGGTGCTCTGAAGCTGAACTTGCATTTGTTCGAGGCGTTGTAAACTGACATTCGTGTCAGCATTTAAACCTAAAATTAAGAAAAGAATAACTGAAATAACGAAAGCAGGACCTGCGGTATACCCCATATAACGAATATGGGCGAAAAGCTCGCTTCCGGCCACTGCGGGGGCCAGATTTGTGGTATCTGAAAGCGGCGACATTTTGTCACCGAAATAAGCCCCGGAAACAATAGCACCGGCTGCAATAGCAGGTTCCAGCCCCATACCTGAAGCTACCCCCATAAGCGCGACACCTATGGTAGCCGCAGTTGTCCAGGAGCTACCAATTGAGAGAGCGACAATACCGCAAATAATACAGCTGGCGGCGTAAAACAGTCCTGGGTTTAAAAGCTCTAAACCAAAATAAATAAGAGTTGGTACTGTACCGGACAGCAACCAGGTTCCAATTAATGAGCCAACCGCAAGAATGATTAGCATAGCGCCAAGGGCGACTGAAATACCCTCAGTAATCCCCTCTTCTATTTGTGTCCAGCTAAAGCCATTGCGAAAGCCAATAATAACGGCTATGCCTGACGCCACTAATAGTGCTATTTGGTTAGGGCCATAGGAGGAATCCTCTCCGAATAGATAAACGGATGATGCCAACATAACTATCAGCGCCATTAGCGGAATAAGCGCCTGGAGCAAACTCGGTTGTTTATTTGTATGACTCATTAATTTTTAACCTAAAGTTTTATAAAACCAATTAACTGCAAGAAAATAATAATAATAGCTACCGGCGCTATGTATTTAACGCACAATAACCAAATATCAAAAATGGATTTGTGGCTGTCTAACTCGTCTGCACTATGCTCTCTTTTCATTACCCAGCCAGCCAAAATTGCGAGCAGTAAACCGCCTAATGGCAAAAGTATGCTCGATGTCAAAAGGTCAATAATATCAAAAATTGAGTTAATGGGTTTACCTAACCATTCGCCACTAAGCTGTGCCCATTCAGTACCGGCAAATGAATGAATAGTTAGCTGCCCCAGCAACCACAAAACAAGACCCGAAACTAACGTAGCCGGCCAGCGGTTTAAGGAAAACTTCTCTGCAACAAAAGCGACCGACGACTCGATCATCGCAATGGCTGAAGTAAATGCGGCTATAACCAGCATCACAAAAAAGACGGTGCCAAGTAGAGTGCCGGCAGGCATTTCCGCGAATGCCAGCGGTAAGGTTGTAAAGATGAGTCCAGGTCCTTCACTAGGCGTAAGGCCGAAACCAAAAACCAGGGGAAATATAGCCAAACCGGCAAGTAGTGCAACTATGGTATCAATCACAGCTATCCATAGACTGGTTTGAACAATTGATGTTTCGCGAGGCAAGTAAGCGCCATACATAATCACCACGCCAGATGCCAAGCCTAATGTGAAAAATGAGTGACCCAAAGCAATCATTACACCGTTTACCGACAGTTTGCTAAAGTCAGGCTCAAACATAAAAGTAATAGCGGCAGAGAAATCGCCGATGTTGCCAACGTATATAGCAATGCCAACCAGTAACAGGATCATCGCAGGCAATAGAAATCGGACAGAACGTTCTAAACCGTTTTTCACACCATTACCAACCACTAAAACTGTCGCTACGATGATAATGCTATGCCATAACATGAGCTCGCCCGGCGATGAGAGCAAACCAGTAAACACATTACCTACTTGCTCTGCCGAAGCGCCTTCAAACAACCCTTGTCCTGCCTTGAAAACGTATGCTAACGCCCAACCGGCAATAACAGCGTAAAAGCTTAAAACTAAATACCCGGTCAGCATCCCCAGCCAACCGGCGCTTTGCCAAAATGAACTATTACCTGACTCTTCCGCCACCGACTTCGCAGCGTATCCTGGTGAGTGTCGGCCCCGACGGCCTATGATTACTTCCGCAACCATAATGGGGATACCAATGCCGAGAATACAAAGCAGATAAATAAGTACGAAGGCACCGCCACCGTTTTCGCCCATAACGTAAGGGAACTTCCAGATGTTACCTAAGCCCACAGCAGCTGCGGAAGATGCGAGAATGAAGCTTAGCCTGCTAGACCAGCGGCTTGAAATTGTCTGATTGTTTGTCATCGTGTTTTAGTTATTGTTGTTATTTTATTGAGTTATATCACAACCGCTTCTGTTGTTGTCGGTTGTATTAAAAAAATACCGCCAGTTAAGGCGGTATTTCAATGATACAGTGTTCATTAATTATTTGCGGCAAGTTCCTCGCCGTTAATGAAATCCATCGCAACGAGCAACGCCTGTTCAAGGTACGGATCAACCTCGGTCACTTCTTCAGGAGCGTCCTCTATATCTTCAACCGGCTCCATGCCCGCTCGTTTTAATCGGGCATTGACTCGTTCAAGCTGACGAGCTTTTTGCTCATCTTCTTTCTTCTTACGCTGGTCTGAATTGAGACTTACCCATGTTTTATCTTTTTCTATGCGGTATCGCTCAATATCTTCAAAGATAAACTCAAACTCTGGCGCCTTTTCAATGCGTTTATTTAAACGCGCTTGCAGCACTTCAACTTCTGAGTCATCAACTCTATTGACAGGCTTAAAGTCTGCTTTTTTGATTTTGTCCCACGGTAGCGCATTATCTTCTTTGCTTTCGCCCCATTCTGATGGCTCAACATACGAAGGAAATACGATATCAGGCTGAACACCTTTCAGCTGCGTGCTACCACCGTCAATACGGTAAAACTTAGCGATGGTGTACTGTACACTGCCCAGAGGCTCATCAAAAAAGTCGAAACGACGCGCTAACCCACGGTGCTGCTGAACAGTGCCTTTACCAAAGGTATTTTCACCCAGAATAAGCGCACGTTCATAATCTTGCATCGCCGCTGCGAATATTTCGGAAGCTGACGCGCTGTAACGGTCAACCATGACAAACAGAGGTCCGGAGTAAAATACTTTACCGTCTTTATCTTCACTCACATCAACGCGACCACGACCATCACTTACCTGCACGACAGGGCCTTTATCGATAAACAAACCGGTTAATCCAATAGCTTCTGTCAGGGCACCACCGCCGTTTCCACGCAAATCGATGATAAGGCCTTCCACATTTTCAGACTGAAGCTCTTTAATAAGCTTTTGGACATCAGCAGTCAGATTGTTGTAAAAGCCTGGTATTTCAATAACGCCCATTTTCTGGCCTTCATAAACGCCTTCTTCAATGGTTTTCACTTCTGCTTTAGCGGCTCTGTCTTCCAGTTTAACTTTGTCACGAGTAACCTTAACAACACTTGGCGTGCCGCCTGCCCCTTGGCTGGACTTAAGTACCTGAAGTCGTACGGTAGTACCTTTAGGGCCTTTTATTAGCTCAACAACGTCATCCAGACGCATGCCAATAATGTCAACAAACTCTTCTTTATCTTCGCCCTCGCCCTGACCAACAGCGATAATTTTATCTTCGGGCGATAATTTGCCTGTTTTATCAGCAGGACCGCCAGGAACCAGGCTACGAATAACGGTGTAGTCATACTCTGACTGCAAAACAGCACCGATACCTTCAAGCTCTAAATTCATGTTCTGTTTAAAGCGCTCAGAGTTCGAGGGCGATAAGTAGCTGGTATGCGGCTCCACAGAGCGAGCAAAAGCATTCATTAGCGTCTGAAATACATCTTCACTCTTAGACTTCGTTAAACGGTTAAGTGCACTATTGTACCGCTTACCCAGGGTTTCAACGATTTCAGGCCACTCTTTACCGGCAAGCTTCAAATTAAGCGCATCGTATTTAACGCGGCTTTGCCAGAGCTCATCAAGCTCTTCTTCCGTTTTAGCCCACTCAGCATCTTCGCGATCGTAATAATACTTATCGCCTTGTTCCGAGAAGTCCATTGGCTTTTCGTCGTCAAGCAAAGACAACGCGTAGGTATAGCGTTCAAAACGGCGTTCTAAACTGTTTTGATAAATATCATAAGCAACGTCGAGCTCACCGCTTTTAAGCATGTCATCAAACAAGTGCTTATATTCAGCCGCACTTTCAACATCTTCTTTCAGCAAAAACATTTTGCTGTAATCGATCATCTCGAAGTAGCGGTCGTAAATTTGCTCAGACAACTCGTTATCCAGCGTCATTCCGCTAAAGTGATAACGAGTGAAATAGGATGTAATGCGTTCACTGGCTGTATCGTGCTGAGACTCTTGCTCTAATTCCGGCAACTCATCGACACTGTGTTTTGGAGGGATAGCGTAAGCTGCAGGTACTGCGACAGCCAACGCCAATAAATAACTTTTTACAGCCAAGTGTTTCATTCAATGCTCCTAAGCGCGCAAAAATATCTTATCAGCTTTCACTTTCATGCTGAGACCATTTGCCAACTGAACCTGAACATCACTTTTGTCCAATTCAGTAATGGTTCCCGTCATGGGTTGGTTTCCAGCTTTCACCTGTACTTGTTGACCCACAGAAAGCTTGCTTAGTTCCGCTTCTTCCAGTTTGAGCTCTGGTTTCGGATTTCTCTTAGCTGCTTTAGGTTTACTGGTTTTGCTAACTTCAGTTTTTTTCTTTTTTGTTGGTGCCTTAGGCTTCGCGGCGTTTTTCTCTTTAGCTTTTTGTGCCGCTTTCGCTTTAGATTCTTTTAATGACTCTTGAGCGTGTTCCTGATGCTCTTCAGTGACCTTATCGGCTTCGTTACCGTCAAGATCGACTCGAGCTTCACCGGCTTTAATACTGTAAAGGTAACGCCAGCTATTTGTGTAGTGACGAAGCGCTGTTCTTAAGCGTGTCTTGCTGACTTTTTCATCGTCTTCTAAGCGTTTGGCCAAATCTTCAAAAATGCCGATTTTTAGAGGCTTGGCATTACCTTTTAACGAAAAGCAGTTAGGAAACTGTTCTGCTAGATAGGCAATAACGTCTTTGCTTTTCGTTAGTTTTTCCGGTTCACTCATTCTGTTCTTCTTCCTGTTCTCGAACGTCGTCCATTAGGTTTTGAACGTATTCGTCCATTTCGTCAAATGATAATTCTAAAAGAGCCGGTTCCTCTATCCAGTCATACAGGGTACGACGAACCATTTCTTCCAATTGCTCTGTGTTATCGTCATCTGCGCGCAACGCATTAATATGATGCAGCATTTCATTAATTTGGTCCGCAGCTTCTTCGGCATCATCGTCGAAGAATATAGCGTCCTCGCGCGTGACTAAATAACTATGAATATCGAATTCCGCAAACATCAGTGTTATTTCGGCCAGTTTAGCGTGCTACAGAAATCGGCTATTTTTTGAAAACCTTCAGCATCTTCATTGTCAAAACGGCCAATAGATGGGCTATCAATATCGAGAACAGCCACGGTTATGCCGTTCACGACAATAGGTGCCACAATTTCACTATTTGATGCTGAGTCGCAAGCAATATGACCTTCAAACTCATGCACATTTTTAACACACTGCGTTTCTTGAGATTGTGCACCAACCCCACAAACACCTTTTCCAAACGGAATTCTTACGCAAGCTACTTTGCCCTGGAATGGGCCTAAAACAAGCTCATTATTTGAGTCGGTTAGGTAAAATCCAAGCCAGTTTATGTCATCGACAGTGTCGTACAACAAGGCGGAGATGTTGGCTAAATTAGCTATTAAGTTAGGCTCGCCCTCTGTAATAGCTTGAGACTGGCGTAAAAGGTCGGAATACAACTTAGCTTTCATAGTAGTTTCAACTTAGTTATCGAGCTTGAAACGGGCTATTGAACCCGTGTCATTGTCAGAGCGGAATTGGTCTTTTAACTCTCGCTTAGATTTAGAAATAATATTGCCGTCCGGACCCACCGTATACGCCTCGTCAGAGTTACCGAACCGAGCTTGGTACGCCATAACCAACTGCAGCGAATTTTCTCGTTGCTCGTCGGTTAGTTTGTTGCCGTCAGGCCACCGGCCAGTCTCAACAGATTGAACCAAGCGTTCATACACCTCAGGCGTCATGCTATTAATTAAGTCATCGAACTGCATGGGTTACCGTTTCTTTTTCAGGAACATCAACTGAACTCGGTTTATAACAAACCATATTAAGCCAACAACAATACCGCCAATAGCGATATTATAGCCCCATGACTGAGGTTGTGGTTGTTGCATAAACAAATAGGTAAAAGCGGCTATTGCAATAATTAAGGCCAGCATTGAACGAGAAACCAGCTTATCGGATTTTTCCTGGTTCAAGCGGCGCCGCTCGCGCTGAATGTCTTCTTTGCTCTGCCCCGCCAAAACAAATTGGCAATGTGGGCATTCACGAGCCTTTGATGAAATTCGTTTATTGCAAGATGGGCATTTCGTTAACGCCATAATTTTATAACCTACCTCTTATGCAGTCCTTGCAATATAAGGCTTTTGCGCTGAATTTCAAGCATAGTGAATAAGAAAATAAAAAACGGCCAGCAAGAACTGGCCGTTTTAATTGACTCAAAAGAATTTATTTTTTCTTGTCAGCGTCACCAAAGTCTTTCCAATAAGACTTAACAGTCGACTTCATTTCTTTATGAAGCAATAACATACCCAGCAAGTTAGGTAGCGTCATCAGAACAATAGCAACTGCCGACGCCGTCCAAACCAGTGTGGTATCTGCGAAAGACGCCCAGAAGAAACCAGCAACATACAGGATACGGTATGGCATAACTCCCTTTTGCCCGACTAGATAGACAACCGCCCTGTCACCATAGTAAGACCAGGCAATAGCTGTCGAAAACGCGAACATCAGTAGCGTTAATGGAATAATATATTGTCCGTAATCGCCGAAGTAGCCGTTAGCGAAGGCTAATGAAGTCAACGCAGCCGAGTGCACCAATGACTTACCAACCACTTCGATGTCTTCTTTTATTAAGTTACCGTTCTTAATCTCAACGGTACCATTATAGGCATCCTCGCCGGCAATAATAAAACGAACATCTTCAGCTACTGAACGGGCATGCAAAATAGTAATTTCACCGCCTGTTTGCGCTTCACCATCAACCACTTCCAGCTTACCGGAGTAACGCTCAATTTCAGTATCACTGAATCCGTTCAAGTACTTATAAAGCTCTTCACGGTCGTCAGTATCAACGTCATTGTACTGACCAACAATAAAGTCGAGGTCACTGCGAGCAAAGTTATTCTCATGCTTCTCGGTCCATACACCAGAAGAGAGAATAACCAAACCGGTTAAAGTACAAATTAAAATGGTGTCCAGGAAAGGCTCGAGAATCGATACCAAACCTTCAGCAACCGGATCTTTCGCTTTCGCAGAGGCGTGAGCAATTGGCGCAGAACCCTGACCCGCTTCGTTCGAGAACAAGCCACGGTTAACCCCTCGGTTAAAGGCGTACGCAAAGCTTGCCCCTAAGAAACCACCGGCAGCCGCTGAGCCAGTAAAGGCATCTCTGAAAATAGAGACGAATGACTCACCAATGTTATCAATATTGAAGAAGATAACGCTTAAAGAGCCGATAACATAAAGAATCCCCATGATAGGAACAATCTTTGACGTTACCGCCGCAATACGTTTAATACCGCCAATAATAACCATCGCCAACAGTATCGACAAAATAGCCCCGGTCCAGACAGGATCAATCTCGAAAGTTTGCTCCATCGACTGAGCAATGTTATTAATTTGCGGCATATTGCCCGTACCGAAAGAACTAACAATAGTGGCAACAGCAAAGATAACGGCTAGCCATTTCATGTTAAGGCGGCGATCCATGTAATACATAGGGCCACCAGCCATAGTGCCGTCTTCGGTTTTTACACGGTATTTATGCGATAAGGTCACCTCGACAAACTTGGTGGTCATACCCAAGAATGCCGTCATCCACATCCAGAAAATAGCGGCTGGGCCACCTAAGAATATAGCCAGTGCAACCCCACCGATGTTACCGGTACCTACTGTACCGGACAGGGCTGTCGACAAAGCCTGGAAGTGACTGGTGTCGCCTTGCGAGTCTTTGCGGTCAAATTTACCGGCTAGAACGCGCCATGCGTGTCTGAAGTAACGAACTTGTGGGAAACCAAGGTATAACGTAAAAAACAGACCCACACCCAGCAGAATGAATGGGAAATAGGCTGCAGAGCCTAAGAACCCATCAATCCATAATAGAAAATTATTGAGCGCTTCCAAGGAAGACCCCCTCTTGTTGTTATTATTGTTAATTCACTCTAGTTTTAACGCAATTTTGGCGATACTGCCAATATTGCGGTTAATACGTCTTCACCTAAACGCTGCGAACGTGGCGCAGACCAGCCGAAATCCTCATCTGGTAAGTCAGCATTGTCTTTAAATGGCATTTCCAGCGTATACGAAAGACACTTAAACTTCTCGCCCACGGCTGAATTGGCAACTGTCATATTAGCCTGGCCGGGTTCATCAAGGTCATAACCATACTTGGTCTGGAACTCTGGTGTCGCCGTTAATAAAGCAGCTTTAAAAGTGTTTTCCAAGTCCTTATGACGCTCATCGTATGACGGAATGCCTTCACAACCGGCAACGAAGTTATATGGCAAGGCTTCATCACCATGCACATCTAAAAACATGTCGACGCCGGTTTGCTCCATACGTTTTAAAACGTAGAAAACTTCCGGGCTTTTTTCCAAGCTTGGTTCCGCCCATTCGCGGTTCAGGTTAGTGCCTACCGCGTTGGTACGCAAATGCCCACGAACGCTGCCGTCTGGGTTCATATTAGGAACAACATAAAAGACATTATTGTCGAGCAGCTTACGAGCTACACCGTCTTCATCATCTAATAAGCGACCTAAAAAGCCTTCCATGAACCACTCAGCCATAGACTCGCCCGGGTGCTGACGCGCAGTAACCCAAATGGTGTTTTTGTGTTCTGCCGGTTCGCCAATCACCAATAAGTTAAGCTCGCGACCGTCAATGGTTTCGCCGAGTAATTCGTGATAGCAGTCTACTGACTGCTGAGCCGACTGAATTAAGTCCTGATGGCGCTCATAAGAATACGGCACGAAATAGGCGTAATAGACACTTTCCTGCTCTGGTGTGTGGCGAATGGTCAGTTCTTTACCATTGTATTCTGTCGGGACACGGAACCAAGTTTCGCGATCATAAGACGCTAATGCTTCATAACCATCCCAGCCGTCTGGATAAGCTGAGCCCGATGCATTTTCAATGACCATGACGTGTTCAGTACCGGCTTCACCAAAAAGTTTAAAGTGAAACCACTGATAAAACTCGGACTGGTTGTCTTTACTTATTGCGAGTCGGATATTGTCGGCGCTGTCAGCGCTAATAACCTGAATGTTGCCACTATCAAAGTTAGCAGAAATACGCATAATTCACCCTTTATTAAGCAATTCTGTTGTAACAAAAAAGCGCCCGCCGGGCGCTCTTTTAACGTTATTTAGGCAGGTTCGGAACCTTAAGTCCCGCCATAGCTTCTGCTACACGAACAACCTGACAGCTATAACCAAACTCGTTGTCATACCAAACGTACAATACAGCACGATCTTCATCGACAATAGTTGCTTGTGAGTCAACAACACCCGCGTGGCGCGAACCGACTAAGTCAGAGGACACAATTTCAGTTGATGCGGTGTAGTCTATTTGGTTAACCAACTCAGAATGCAAAGCAGTGTCACGCAAGAAGTCGTTTAACTCATCGCGAGACGTCGTCTTTTCTAAGTTCAGGTTCATGATAGCCATCGACACGTTCGGCGTTGGAACACGAATTGCGTTACCAGTAAGCTTACCAGCCATTTCCGGTAATGCTTTAGCGACCGCTTTTGCTGCACCTGTTGAGGTAATAACCATGTTTAACGGAGCTGAGCGCCCACGGCGGTCTGCTTTGTGGTAGTTATCAATCAGGTTTTGGTCGTTGGTGTACGAGTGCACAGTTTCAACGTGACCGTTGCGAATACCGTATTTGTCATTAACGGCTTTCAATACAGGCGTAATTGCGTTGGTTGTACAGCTTGCCGCTGAAACGATCGCATCACTGTCTTCAATATCGCTGTCATTAACACCAAATACGATGTTCTTGATGTCACCTTTTGAGGGGGCTGTCAGCAAGACTTTGTTTACCCCTTTCGACTTTAAGTGCAGACCAAGGCCAGCTTCGTCTTTCCAAATACCCGTATTATCGATAACAATCGCGTTGTTGATACCGTACTGGGTATAATCGACTTGATCCGGACCATCAGAGTAAATCACTTTGATGTTGGTACCGTTTGCTTTAATGCTTTGGTTTTCGTGGTCAACGGTAATAGAACCGTTAAACTGACCGTGGATAGAGTCACGGCGCAACAAACTTGCACGCTTTTCTAAGTCGCCATCGCGTCCGCCGCGAACAACTATCGCTCTTAAGCGCATTTTGTTGTTAGCACCATTACGTTCTATAAGCTGGCGAGCCAGTAAACGACCAATACGGCCAAAGCCATAAAGCACAACATCACGCGGCTCAATATCGTCTTCTCTGTCAATAATGTCAGTCAGTTCGCGCTTAACATAGTCTTTAATTGACAAGTCATCGCTTTTGCCGCCAAACAGGTAACCATAAGCTAACTTACCCAAATCAACGCGTGCTGGAGACAGTTTCAACTCAGCCATTGCTTCCAGGAATGGGAAGCTTTCACGCAAGCGAACTTTCTGGCCTTCGTAACGGCGAATTAAACGGTGAGACTTGATAATGTTGATAGTTGAAACGTTCAAAAGAGAACGTCCGTAAACAAGAATTTCAACACCAAAGTTACGGTAAAGCTTGCCGAGAATCGGCTGCATTTGTTCGGCGTATTCCTGGCGTTCTTGCCAGCTTGCTAGAGTTGGATCTTGCTGGTTAGCATTCATATTGAGCCCTGTCCTCTGTACTTAATGTTCAGTGAGCGTGTTCAGTAAGCAAATAAAGTGCTACGCTTAAAAATCCGCAGTATTGTACTGAAAAGGTCGGCATGAAGCCAACTTTAAGAGAAAATCAGCTTTTAGTGATATCGTAAACGGGTGACTATGTTTAAAAAATACGCAGTTTTTATTGCCTTGCTTCCCTTGGCGGGATGTTATGACAGCGCTCCGACAGTTAGGGAAATTTGTCAGGGTACTCCATCAATGTGCAGTGACTTAAATGATGACAACTGGTGTAACTCCGAACGCCGTCAACTCATATTCAGTCGTTACGATGTCAGTCAGAACAAAACTCCCGAAAACCAATACTATTTGATGCAGGACCTGCAGGAATACAGCAAATGCATTGAGCTGGCGTCGACTATCGAACATAAAAAGCTGAAACAAAAACAGTCAAACCGTATTGAAGCTTACATTAACTCGCAGAAAAATATAAAAGCGCTGGCAAAAGAAACCGAAAATTCTGAGCACCCTCTTTGGCTTTACTGGCATTGGTCTAATCAAGGAGATACAAACGCACTTGATAAGCTGTTGGCAATGGAAGGCTCTAAGCGTATGCAGACACCCGAGCTGCAACTCGCTCTGGCTACCTATTACACCAAGCAAGACTCACAAAAAACATTCAAGCTGCTTTACAACGCCCTACGCCTATATAAGGAAGGTGATCGCATTAACCCCGAAATACCTTCGACGTTAGTATCTATGTACCTTAAAGAAGGCAAAGCTGAAAAAGCCTATGTTTGGTCACAAGTTGCCTGGCAGCTTGGCCAGGACAACCTGGATAAAAACAGCATGAAAAATATCGTCACCGCATCAGAAGATGAATACGATGACTGGGACGATCAGGCGGAAGATATTGTCGACCAAATCAAGGATGGTCAGTTTAAAGGCCGTTACTCATCTTCATAATGCATAGCCACTGAATTGATGCAGTAACGCTGCCCGGTTTCTGTAGGGCCATCATCAAATAGATGGCCTAAATGACCATCGCAGCGGCTGCATAACACTTCAATGCGTACCATGCCATGACTCATGTCTTTTTCGTAACGTACGGCACCATCAATAGCAGCGTCGAAACTGGGCCAGCCACAATGTGAATCAAATTGGGTGTCGCCTCTAAATATAGGCTGACCACAACCGGCACAGCGATAGACACCGTGTTTATCCGCCACCAAATATTCACCCGTAAAAGGTCTTTCCGTCCCTTTTTCTCTTAAAACATAATAGGTCTCGTCGGACAGCTGTTCTCGCCATTCAGCGTCCGATAGTTTTTTCCAGTCTTTATCTGCCATTGAACAATTCTCCCCCCTTAAAGAGTTGTGACTTTATTGTCATACTACTGATATAAAGCCTATGTTAAACTGAGTATTACTAATAAATTGCTGGAGTTAAGCATGCTTCGACGCACCAAAATTGTTACAACCCTCGGCCCTGCCACAGACTCAAAAGACACCTTACGAGCCCTCATTGAAGCGGGTGCCAACGTAGTTCGTCTCAACTTCTCGCACGGCAGCGCTGACGATCATATTAAACGAGCCTCTATGGTGCGCGACATTGCTAAAGAATTAAATGCCCACGTTGCCATACTTGGTGACCTGCAAGGCCCGAAAATTCGTATTGCCCGCTTTAAAAATGACTACGTTGAATTAAACGCTGGCGATCAGTTTACGCTGGATGCGGAAATGGCGAAAGACGCCGGTGACGAACACGCTGTGGGACTTGATTATAAACAGCTACCACAAGATGTGAAGCCTGGCGACATTCTTTTGCTGGACGATGGTCGGCTGCAGTTAAAAGTAACTGATATTGAAGGCACCAAGGTGCATACGGTTGTCACTATTGGTGGCACGCTATCAAACAATAAAGGCATTAACCGCCAAGGTGGCGGCCTCTCTGCCGCTGCCCTAACGGAAAAAGATCATGAAGACATAAAAACCGCCGCTAAAATTGGCGTTGATTATTTAGCTGTATCTTTCCCCCGTAGTGGTAATGATATCAACCAGGCACGTCATCTGCTGCGTGATGCCGGTGGCAAGGGCTTGCTTTGTGCCAAAATAGAACGTGCAGAAGCCGTCGCCAGCGAACATGCCTTAGACGACATTATTCGAGCGTCAGATGCTGTTATGGTTGCCCGCGGTGACTTAGGTGTAGAAATTGGCGATGCTCAGCTTGTTGGTAAACAAAAGCTTATTATCTCTCGCGCTCGTCAGTTAAACCGCGTTGTTATTACTGCAACGCAAATGATGGAGTCGATGATAGAGAACCCAATGCCAACTCGAGCGGAGGTCATGGACGTCGCCAACGCAGTGCTCGATGGCACTGACGCGGTGATGTTGTCGGCTGAAACAGCTGCTGGTAAGCATCCTATTGCCACCGTAAAGGCCATGGCTGATATTTGTCTGGGCGCAGAAACGCACCCCTCAGCGAAGCTCGATCATAAAGATCTGGAAGAGGTTTTTTCCAGCATTACTGAAGCGACTGCCATGTCAGCAATGTATGCAGCTACACATTTAAGTGGGGTTGCCGCTATTGTTGCACTAACAGAGTCTGGCTTTACGGCTAAACTCATGTCGCGTATTACCTCACACTTGCCAATTTTCTCGCTGTCTCGTCATGCGGAAAGTCGCAATAAATCGGCGATGTACCGTGGTGTATACCCTATTGATTTTGACTCAACTAAAACGGATAACCCTATTCTGGAAGCCATAGACGTGCTGAAAACCAAAGGCCACTTGAAAACCGGTGACTTAGTGATTCTCACACACGGTGATGTTATGGAAACGGTTGGTTCAAGCAACACCTGTAAAATTATCGAAGTCCGTTAATCGTTAAAGTCTTCCATAATACTATCAAGAAGGTCGATGTATTCGTCGGCCTTCTCTACTGCCGCTTCTCGTTGGTTGTCAGACAAGCTCAAATACATATTCCATAAAAACGTATTTCTTGTGTTACTGCTTTGCTCTATCTTTTCCTGAAGCGCTTCGGTTCGCAGTTGCTTAGGGTCTTGTATCAGAGCTGTCAGCTTATTGGTATCGGTTGGCTCTGTCAGTAGTATGGTTTCAAATTCTGTAAGCCATTGTGCCCGGTAATTCAGCCAATCTTCCTGTATAGAAGGGCTTTTCGCAACCCAGTCACGCAGTAACTTATCCTGTTGCTCTGTCAGGTCACCAATAATATCTTCCAAGTCACTTTCAACTTCATTAACCCGCTCAAGCTGTCGCAAAATAGGGTTTTCAGACTGTTTCTCTTCAAACTTTTCGAAACGCTCTTGTTGTTTCTCTTCTATTCTTTCAAACAGTTGCTGCTTTTGTTTCACCGACAAGTCGTTAATTAACGCGGTTTCTTTTGACACTCTGTTCAACACGTTCTGCCAAAAGTCCAATAAAGTGTCTTCAAAAGCGATAATATCGGCTTTTTCAAGCGTTTGGTTATGCACCTTTTCACGCAAGTTAAAGAGCGCTTCACGATACTCGGGTATTTGAGTGCGGGCATGCCATAAATGAAGCTCATCCACTTTTTTTGCAAGCGTCGCTTCTTGTTGGTCATTGAGGTCAACGTACTCTTTTACCCGCCATTCAACTAGCGTATCTGCGAACTGGTAGCCGATATTCGCTGTGCAGCCCGACAGCACCAGTAGAGTTAGTAAAGCGAAGCCCAAAATGCGCATAGTGGTAGCCTTTTACTGACCTAAAATCAGCTGTTTAATTTTGTCTTTATAACTGCGACTGACTTTCAGCTGCTGTCCATTTTTTAACTGCAAATGGTATTCGCCATTTTGCTGATTACACAGTTTCTCGACTTGGTTAACATTGACAATAGCAGAGCGATGTACACGCTGAAATAGCTGAGGGCTTAATTCTTTCTCAAGCTCCTTCATGGTACGACGCAAAATATAGGTGTCATCGTTAGCGTGGATGCACATATAGTCGCCCGCTGCATCAATCCATTTAATGTCCTTAATAGCCACCCGTGTAATTTCACCGCTGTCTTTAATCGCAATATGATCGGGGTACTGGTTCGTCGCTATGTCACCACCTTCCGATAAGGTTTTCAGCAGATCTTCCGCATTCTGCCCTGTCACTTCAGCAACCAAACCCACCAACTTTTCATGTTGCTCTGTATCGAAACTGCTGTTTTCAGCAATAACTCGTTCGACACACTCTTTCAGTCGGTCGTCATCGACCGGCTTCAGCAAATAGTCTAACGCCCTTACTTCAAAGGCTTTTATCGCATATTCATCATAAGCCGTAACAAAAACAACGGTCGGCAATTCGCCACCCTGCTCTTTGACAGCTTTTAAGACCTCGAAGCCATTCAGTCCGGGCATTTGTATATCCAGAAACACTAAATCCGGCTTTTCTTCGACGATAACATCGACAGCCGTGCGACTGTTTGGGCACTCCGGCATAAGCTGAAGCTCTTCAAAAGCTTCCAGACGCACTGACAAGCCCTTTCGTGCTAAAGGTTCGTCATCAACAACGAGCGTTTTTAAGCGCTGACTCATACTTTCTCCAGTGTTTCAAAAGGTATAACAATGGTGACACAAAGACCTGAGCCTTCGTTCTTACTCATGTTAAATATAAAGTGCTTACCGTACAGTGACTGTAAACGTTGCTTAGTGTTATTCAGACCAACGCCTTCTTTCCTGAACAGTTTATTAGGGTCAGATTCCAGTTGGGGGCCGTTATCACAGATAGTTATTTCTAAATCATCGTTTACTTTTTTCGATTGAATACTTATTTTACCCACCCCTTCGACCTGCGCAATGGCGTACTTAATCGAGTTTTCAATAAGCGGCTGGCAGATTAAACTGGGAACCAATGCCTGCTTAGTTTCTTCCTCGAGATTTATAGTCACTTCTAGTTGCTCATCAAAGCGCACCTTTTCAATGTCCAAATACAACAGCAGCGCATCAATCTCTTTTTCCAGCGGTACTTTTTTAATCGGATCGTTATCCAGTGAGAACCTTAAGAATCGACTCAACTTATTAACCATCTTATTGGCCTTGTCTGAGTCTTTTATCAAAATAAGTGTTGATATCGCATTAAGTGTATTAAACAGAAAGTGCGGGTTGAGCTGGTAACGCAGCATTTTTAATTGCGCCTGGTGGGCCATAGACGAGGCCAACAGCGCTTTCTGCTTTTCTTCCTGCAGCATTTGGTAGTATTTAATACCAAAATACAGCCCGCTCCAGCTTAAAATAATATAAAACTTCGCCAGGCTGTTTTTTAAATAAAAGAATGGGCTGTCAGGTCTGAATCCAAATTTATAAATTTCCCAGTAAGTCGCGTTATCAATAATGGCCCAAAGCACCGAAATAACATAAGACGCAACGATAGCAATAAGCACCATAAGCGGTGGTGCCATCTCCCATATTCGCCGGTAGAAATAGCGCAACGGAACCGTCAGAAGAAAGCCAGCATACGCGCCAAGAATAATAATAAGCGTGTAAATATCACGCATTTCATGCATGAGTGAGCCAATGTAGTTCACTAACGCGTAGCCAATCCAACCGCCGGCTTGTAACAACCAGAAGAACCGGTTTCTATTTTCCATCAGCATTTGCCACTGATTCAACAAATGCTTCATGCGCTTCCTGACGCCTCCAGTTTAGACAACTCTTCAATATCGACTAAGCTTCCGGAGAACAACGCATTCACTTCGTCTTTCTGGTTGCCTAAAAACTGTAAGCCCAATTCATAGTGGTCGTTTCGTTTAATCTGACGAACAATGGCTTTTAACGTCACTTGACGGTTATTTTTTTGCTCTATGACTAGGTCGACTTTACTGCCGTTTTCCCACAAGATCTTGTCATTACTCTCTGGTAGCTCATGTTTAACCCGGCAGCCGGTTTCCGACACATCCAGAACATGACCTTTGAGGGAAACCTTGGCCCCCTCGGTAGACTGACCTTCAACAACGGTTGGTAAGAATGCATCAAACCGCCGCCCTTTACGAATTACGCGGTATTCCACCTCATTTGGCCAACGAATAAAGAGCATTTTTGTCGGGTGAGAAACAATGTAGTTAATGTCGCTTCGAAAAGCGCAAATTTCACCGTTCCCTGCTTCTAACACAAACCGTACTACGACAGGAATCGCTTCCTCGATATACTCCCGTAAATCACTGTATTTTCGTGCATCGGGCATATTTAGAATAAGCCAGCGATCTTTTAAGGCACCGATAAACTCAGTAAAAAACCGTGCGGGCACGTTTGAATTAGTCAGTTGTACTTCAATTCTTTGTCCGGGAACCAGTTCGGTGATTTTTTTGGTGCTCATACGGGTCTCGCGCTAGCTATCTGTATGCTACTATGATCGCTAGATGTCAGTCAGTGTCAAGCAAAGGAGACGCTCTTGATCGCTTACGATATAACACCTATCGATTTACATGGTCACCTATTCGAAGTCATTCTTACTATCGACGCCCCCGAGCCAGAGCAGGAGCTGTGGTTACCTAACTGGATTCCGGGCAGTTATCTCATACGCGACTTCTCTAGGCATATTATCGGATTGTATGCCGAAGCTAACGGTGAAGCGGTAGCAATAAAGCAAGTAAGCAAAAACCGCTGGCGGCTGAATACAGCTGAAAAAACAGTCACTGTTAGGTATCAAGTCTACGCGTGGGACTTGTCTGTTCGCTCTGCCTATTTAGACCAATTGCAAGGGTTCTTTAACAACACCAGTTTATGTCTTGCTGTTGCTGGCCGAGAAGACGAAGCTTGCCAATTAACATTGCACGCACCAGTCGATGCGCTTGAATGGAAAGTGGCGACTGGCATGCCCCGCTTAACCGGCCAACCTCATTCCTGGGGAACCTTCGAGGCAGAAAACTACGACGCCCTTATCGACTATCCGTTCTTAATGGGCGACCTGGTCATTGAAGAATTTATTGCCCACGGAATTAAGCACTCATTGGTGTTAAGCGGGCGTCACTTTGCCGACACCTCAAAAATCTGTGCCGATTTGGCGCGTATTTGTGAAACTCAGATATCAATGTTTGGAGAAGCTCCATTTAAGTCCTACACCTTTCTGACTATGGTTGTTGGTGAAGGCTTTGGCGGGCTCGAGCACCGTAACTCAACCGCCCTTCTGTGCAGTCGTAAAAGTCTAATTGGCGAGCATGACCATGGTATTAATGAAGACTACCAAACCTTCTTGAGCCTTTGTTGCCATGAGTATTTCCACAGCTGGAATGTGAAAACATTAAAACCTAAAGCGTTTATTCCTTATCAACTGGATAAAGAAAGCTATACCGAACAACTGTGGTTTTATGAGGGCATGACCTCCTATTTCGACGACTATCTACTACATGCCGGAGGCATTGTCAGCGCCGAGCAATACTTAAAAGTTCTGTCAGAAACCTTAGCTCGGGTTGAGCGTGGCGCCGGTCAGTACCAACAAAGCGTGACAGAGTCGAGCTATTTGGCCTGGACTAAGTTTTATCAGCAAAATGAGAATGCGCCGAACAGTATTGTCAGCTACTACTCAAAAGGCGCGCTTATTGCGCTTAGTCTGGATTTAATACTGCGTTTGCAAAGCAACCATTCGCTGACATTGGCTCATGTCATGAAAAAGCTTTGGCATGAGTTCGGGAAAACCGGTTTAGGAACGGCAGATGACACCGTCCTTAACATTTTGGACAGTTATTCAGGCGTTGATGTTGCCGACTTTTTACGCGAGCAACTGTACGTCAAACAAAGCCTGCCGTTAGAAAGCTTATTGAATCAGTTTGGACTAGAAGTTACGCGCTCAGTACCCGCGGATGACAACTCACTGAAAGCTGCTGATGACCCTGCTCCAGTCAATTTAGGCGCAAAGTACAAAGCCTCTTCTGCTGGGTTGGAGCTATTAAGTGTTTACCATGACGAAACAGCTTACAACGCTGGTTTGTCCGCGTCAGACCGTATTATTGCGATTGATCACTTGCAAGTGACGGATGCAAACGTGAAATCTGTCTTGTCACGTTATCGCCCTGGTCAGAAAGTTACCGTGCATGCATTTCGACGTGACGAGCTATTAACGTTAGATTTAATTTGGGAGGAGCCAACCCCGGCATGCTGGCAGCTCTTGATTAAAGACGCTGCCAAATTGAATGGATGGCTTACCGTAGAAAGTTAGTCTTCGTAAAGCTGGGGAAGTAATGCCGGATCTAGCCGGGTATTTCCCCAGTTAACCCGCCAATCTAAATGAGGCCCCGTAGCGCGGCCTGTAGCGCCAACTTCTCCTATTACCTCACCCTGCTTTACTGTATCGCCAGTTTCCACGTGCAACTTGCTGAGGTGCAAATAGGTGGTGTTTACTTTGTAGCCGTGCTCAATAATGATAGTGCCACCCGAGTAAAATAAGTCAGGCTCCGCCAAAACCACTTTCCCGGTCCATGGCGCTTTTACAGGGGTACCTGTTGGCACAGCAATATCTTCTCCATAATGAGGGTTACGAGGCTCGCCATTAAAGATTCGTTGACTGCCATAAACCCCACTAATACGCCCTTCAGCAGGTTTCGCCACAGGCGTCAGGAAGTGCTTATTTTTAGACGCTTTTTGTCTTGCCAACCACACTTTTTCAGCTTCTTTTCGAGCTCGTTTAACCTGCTCCGGGTCTGGTGTCACTGTCTTTTGCGGCACACCATCGACACGGTCAATATCGTATTCTCGTTCACTCAGTGTAATGGTTTTAGTGCGGGTCTCTCCGTTGGCCGACACACTGAGCTCATGTTCAAGTTCTGCTTTGCGACCGAACCCAAAAACAAAGTAACCATTGTCGGTCACTTCCACCGCTTCACCATTTAGCGTCACTTCAGCTCCAGCGACCGTTTTACCTAAATGCAACGCCCCTTGTGTAAAAGGCCCTTTAACTTCAAGAGGCACAGAGCTGTTGGCAAGCAGAGGGGCCGATACAATCAGACCAATCAACACGCCCATAAAACGAGACTTACGCATAAGCAATAGCTCCTTTACCAACGCCTTCGTAGGCTCTGACTTCCACTGACTTGCCTGCGTGCTCCTGCCCTATTGTCGAGGCCAGGTACTGCGCAATACATTCAACCGTAGAGTCACTTTCAATCACGTAGTTTTCGCTATGCGGCATAACCAATTCAAACAATCCCTGAATTGAGGTGTAGCTGTAACCAATGTGAGTGTTTTCGTCTACGCCATTTGCCGCTTTCGATAGCGTCATTTCATTAAAAGTCGCGATATCGTCTTCGGTACCAATATAAATGTCTTCCCATTTATCGCACCAACTTTTCTCTAACGCTGGCTGGCGAATACCGTCAATAAATATCTGTAGCTTTGAACGATGCCCGTGGGCAATACGCTGACAGTTGCCATCGTGCTTTTTTAAACCGTGAGTGTAGTGATAATAAAAACCGTCAATTTGCTCAGGACGTAAGGTGAGTTTCAGACCTTCAACGTTCACCGGTAGTTCTTGTTTAATCACCGCTTTGACGTAATCAGTAACCGTCTCGATACTGACTACTTCGGCATCGATAAAGGCAAAAGAGTCTGACGGACAAAACAGGTGTATTGAACGGGAGTTGTCACGCTCAAAGTCGACCCAGTAAGAGCTGTCGTCTTCATTATGGGTGACCTTAGTGTACGGATGGTCGCCGGGAACCAGCAGCTTGTGATCGACCGAGTCATCAATAATGGCTTTCACTTGCTTTTTGACCTTACCAAAATCAAGCACCATGGACTGTTCGTTCAGGTTACCGTCAAGAACAATATCGACAATCCAACTTTCCCCCACAATGCCGCGCTGCGGGCAAAGATAAGAGCAATCAATAACGGTAAGGTCGTTCACAAATAACTGCATATAAAAAGTGACTCTTTGCTGTTCTCTAAAATTTTACTCAGTATAACCCGAAAGCCCGGCTCAGATAAGCTCGATAAGTAAAAACCATTCCCAAAGTAACTTAGCAGACAGTAATATAAGCGCCAGCCCCATGGCTCTGTCTACCCAATGGCTGTAACGCCAAACCCGTTTAAAAATGGCTGGCTGGGTTAGCAGCCAGGTTAAAAACAAAAACCAGGCGCCGGTTGCTATAACCAAATAAACCCCATAACCAAACTTAACTGAAAAAGGAGTTTCAGGTGCGATAATAGTCGTAAATAACGTCAGAAAAAATAAAGTGGCCTTAACGTTCAAACCGTTAGTGATGAAGCCGACAATAAAGGCTTTGCGCTTTTTCGGCTTTATGGCCTCAAATTCGTCGCTAGACATTGTCGTTCGGGGTTTTGCTTTTATCGCTTGAGTACCAATAAATCCAAGATACAACGCCCCTACCACCAGCAAGGTCTGATACAACCAGGGAGTTTGGTGAATAATGAGTGCCACACCGACCAGCGAGTACGCAACGTGAATAATAATGCCTGCCGCGATACCCAGCGCTACCCAGTAACCCGCTTTTCTGCCAAAGCTCAAGCTGTAGCGCGACACAACCGCAAAATCGGGGCCCGGACTTGCGACAGCAAACAAATGAATTAACGCAATAGTTAAAAACTCACTCCAGTACGACAACGTATTCCTTCCTTGTTTTCTAGTAACTTACCTGCGAGAATCAAAGTTACATTTTGTTAATTACAAATACCAAATAATTAATATGAAAAAAGCAAAGTTTCCTTCACTTAATGCACTTCGAGTCTTTGATGTTGCGGCCAGAAGCGGTTCTTTTAAGCAGGCTGCACAACAACTTGGAGTGACTCAGTCGGCCGTTACCCGTCAAATTCAAGCGCTTGAAGAGCAACTCGACATGCGACTTTTTCAGCGCGATAACCGGGTTCATTCTTTAACGCCAGTGGCGCTTGAACTGGCTCCACAAATTGAGCAAATATTTGATCAGTTAGAGCGTGCTATAGAGCGTACCCGAAGTTTGAGTGATAACACAACAACTCAGCTGACCGTTGCTATAAGCTCTGAACGTTTCCGCTTTTGGTTAGCCAATAAGCTCGAGGACTTTCATGCCCTTTACCCGCATATACAATTAAACTTTACACGCTGTGCTGACTACTTTGCCGGTGAACATGCCGCTGACATGGTCTCTGCCGTACAACATCAAAGCTGGGATATTGCTATTGGCTATGGTCAGATAAACGACAAACACTTACAAAGTCAGCGTTTATCGAAAAATGACCTTGTCCCGGCATCGGCTATTTCAACCAATGACACGCCATATCACCAAAGCTGGATAATTAACCCAGATAATCCGGAACATACCAAATTGGCCGAAGCAAACCAGTCCAAGCTCAAAAGCCAGCGTATTATACATTGCGATGACTTTTACATGTCGCTGGACTTAGCTCAAACAGAAAAAGCCGTGACCTTAGTCGATAGCAGCCTGTTAAACGCTCAACTATCTCATTTAACGCCTTTTCGAGAGTATGCACAGCCAATTAAGTCACCACTCTCGGTATTTTACAAAAAACGGAAGCGTCAGTCAGTTGCCCTTGTCGCTTTTATTAAATGGTTACAATTAATTAACCAATAACTCGTTTACATACATTCGTGAATGTATATAAAATAAAGGCACTTTTCATCAACCATTAAGAGAGCGACATGTTAAGACGTTTTTCGCTTCTAAGTGCCTTATTATTATCAAGTAGTTTAGCTTCATCCTCTGCACTGGCTAATGAAGTCAGCTTTACGGCTTCGTATTCAACCGACCAATTCCGTGGCGCTCGTGTGGCCTACCGTTTTACCGACATTCCTTTAGAAATGCCGGGCTTTTTGGGTTCGCCTAAGCTTTATGTGGATATGGGGTTAAACCATTGGCAGGACTCGAATGATACATCTGACAACATTACGGCGTTTACTATAAGCCCTGTTGCTTCCTGGCATATAGCCGGCTCAGAGCGGCCGCTTTATTTAGAAGCGGGTATTGGCGGCAGTTATTTCGATAAGACCAGTCTCGGTAACAGAAAGCTCTCAACCAAGTTTCAGTTTGAAGATCGTATCTCATTGTCCTGGCAGTTCAGCAAAAACTCTGACGCTCGCATTGACTTTGGCTATACTCATTATTCTAATGCAGACATTAAGCGCCCTAACGACGGCCTCGACTTTTATTGGCTCAGTTGGGTTTACCCCTTTTAACTAACAAAGGTTATTATGAGCAGCGAAACTCCTTCAAGAGACAGAGTTTATCAGGTATCCAGTAACAGAGAGAGCGCTTCTCATAAACTCCGTTATGTTGAAGGCTCTGCGCAGGCTTCCGGCGAGTGTCGGCTATGTGTCGGCTCGCTGGCACAAGCGGATAAAAGCGATGCACCTGTGACCGTACAAGCGGCCACCTCAGAAGATATTGCTCGTATCGCTTTTTTTGAAAAGCAGCTTTATGACAACGACGCCTACTCCAGCTTGTTTTTTTACCAAGCTCTACGACAATGGCCTAGAGGTTTTTTAACCATAAAAAGTGACGAAAAAGTTGCCGGTTACAGCCTTATCGTGCCGCTCGATGGCAGCCGGGCAACCTTAATGTCTTTGCTTATTGGTAAAAGCTTTCAAGGTCAGGGGCTTGGCCGTATATTGTTGGAGCAGGCTATTAAATCAGCGGCTGAAAGCAGTTGGAAAACACTGGAGCTCAGTGTGGCTCCGGACAATGCCGCTGCCATCAAGTTATATAAGCAAACGGGCTTTTCAGTTATCGAAACCATTCAGGATTACTTAGGCCCGGGCGAAGATCGCCTAATTATGAGTCGCGCACTCTAACCGGATTTGCTGAGCTATGGCATCACTCGACTTATTTGCAAGCGAGAAACAGGAGGTTACACAGTTTAGTGAACGTGCCTACCTACTTCATGGCTATGTCGAACCTCAGGCAGATACTATTTTAAGCCACCTCAGGGACGTTATTAAACAGTCACCACTAAGACAGTTTGTGACGCCCGGGGGCGGTAAAATGTCAGTACGTACCAGCAGCTGCGGCGACTTTGGCTGGATAACCGACAAAAAGGGCTATCGCTACACAGACACAGACCCAATAACTGAGAAGCCCTGGCCGCCTATGCCTGAAACGCTAGAAACACTTGCTGAACAGGCAGCGGCAAAGTGTGGATTTGAATCGTTTTCTCCCAATGCCTGCTTAATTAACGTGTACCATCCCGGCGCTGCTATGGGACTTCATCAGGACAAAGACGAGTCCGACTTTTCACAGCCTATTGTATCTTTCTCGTTTGGCTTACCCGTTACTTTTCTCTGGGGAGGCCTCAAACGAGGTGGCAGTCCACAAAAAGTGACGTTGCAACATGGTGACGTACTTGTCTGGGGCGGCCCCGATCGTCTTCGTTACCACGGCGTAAAAAAACTCGCTAACGGCCAGCATCCACTCACCGGCAATGTCCGCGTGAACTTAACCTTCAGAGTAAGGTAAGGGTCGGTAAATGCCTGACATTAAGCCCATGCTTTGGCGTCTATTAGCCATTACCGGCAGTATCTTACTGACACTTGTCCTGTTTATTGGCATTGGGCTATTAATCGGCCTGTCGATAGCTAACCGTGAACTGGCAAAGGTTGGTATCGAGGACTGGTCGATAAGCATCGGTTCGCTGTCCAAAGAACGAGTGGTCATTGAACAGTTAAGTGTGACAATGAACGAGTTACCGTCATCCTCCACGTCGAACTCAGCTGCTGCACCGCTTACCATTAAAAAGCTACTAAACACGCCTGTGCCAAGCTGGCTTCCTGAAACGGTTATTCTTAACAAGGTCACACTGAAAGGCGAACTTTTCAGGCAGTACTCCCCGCTTCAGGGGGAAGTAACATTAAACACAAAGCGCCCTAACCTCAGTTTAAGCCTTTCTCATCCTGAAGCACTCGCTATTCACCTGTCTCGCGACAACTCAATTTTATCGGTCGATATAGAGCATAACCTTGGCCACTTCAACGCCAATTACGAGCTTATTAGTGGTGAATGGAATATTGAAGGTTCAGCAAAGGTTCCAACCGAACGACTTGCTCAAGCATCAGAGTTTGTAAAAAACGAACGCATTGCCCTATTGTTTAATGCCGAAGGCTCGCTTTCACCAGAAACCGAATTAACAGGTCCAGAAGGCCTCATTAACGCGACTTCCGGCAAATTCATCTTACAATTACAGAAGCCTGTGAATGTCGCAGTGTCAGGCGTTACATCCGCCGCTGACGGAAATATACGTTTCAACGTTAAAAGCGGCGTTATTGAAAGCTATGACTTAAGTCTCAGTGGCGACCTGACACAGTGGCCAACTCTGCCTTTAGAAATAAGCACGGTAAAGTGGCAGCTGACCAGCCAGGACTCTTTAGCGCTTGAACCATTAAGCTATCAGCAAATACTGAATAAAACAGCCTGGCCGGTTCAGCTTAGTGCAGCGCTTGACGGTAAAGACGTCTCTGGCGTTAGGGTAACTACGATGGGTCACTTCGTTCAAAACGACGCTCAGTTTGTTCGGCTTAAGCTCCCAAAAACTAACCTAAGTGCCGACAGAATCGTGGTGCATAGTATTGACGCCATAAGTCCACTCAAACTTAATACGTTGAGCGACTTAGCCTTAAACGCTGACATAACGCTCAAGAGCGATAAGCTGATGCTTAGCTCAAAGCAGCCCTCTTCGTTTTTTGCCGAATCAGAATTTGCCAATGCTGACTTCTTAATTCCAACGCTCTTTGCAGAAATACCTTTTACCGCCCCCGAAACGGCAACAGCAAACCTGACAACGGAAGTTAATAATGTCGCGATAAAAGTAGCTGGCTTTCAGAGTTTAAAACCTCAACTATCGCATAATATCCATTACAAAAACGGCCGTATTGACGCCGAAGGCACTATTGAATTAGCTCAGGGCGCGGCATTCAATCATAGCAGCACACTGACAGAAGATTTAAGATTGACCTCGAATATAGATATAAACATTCATGACTTAGCGCAAGCAGACTTACAGGCACAATTGTCACCGCTGATACAAGACACTCTCCCATTATTAACGCTAAACAAAGGCACCGCTACGGCGGGCTTTAGGCTGTCAGGCAATTTAGAAACAGGAAAATGGAGCATTGATGAAGGAGACGCAAACTTACAGTCCATCGATGCCATATATGACACAACGTCTGTGGCCAACGCTAATTTGAGCACTCAATTTAATACGACTCCAGAGCGTTTGAGTTTTCAACAGGCAAGCTTATCCGTCGGCAGTATTCAGCAAGGGTTTACTATTGGTCCGGTAGAAGCTGAGCTTGCCGGCGTCATTCCTTTCAAGAACCTGCGAAACAGTACAGTGCAGCTCAACAGTCATAGCATTAAAGCTCTGGGAGGCTCGGTTAGAATACCAGAACAAACTTATAAGTTTGTTAACGAAATACGTATTCCTATTGTCTTCGAGCGTATCAACCTCGGTGAACTCATGCGCCAGTATCCAAGTAACCGAATTGCGATAGACGGCGAAATTTCGGGAACCATCCCCCTCGTTTGGGACTCTCAACAACTAACAGTCGAAAAAGGCTATTTAAGTGCTGTCGCGCCTGGTGGGCATTTGCAGGTAGACTCTTCGGCGTTGCGCTCTGCCGTTGGTTCAAACCCAAATCTGAAAACACTCGCCAGCGTACTGGAGGACTTTTATTACCAAGAGCTGTCGAGTGTCGTTGGCTATGACAAGAACGGTGAGCTAACCTTAGAGTTACAGCTGAACGGATATAACCCAGCCGTTGAAAATGGTCGTAAGGTAAAATTAAACGTCACTTTAGAGGAAGACCTACCTGCGCTCATTAAAGGCATACAGCTCAGCAACAGTGTCAGCGACGTTATTCGTAAACGGATCCAGCAACGGGTCAATTAATCAGAGGACGATATGAAACAATTGCTTGTCATTACACTATCGGTGCTGCTCATGTCCGCCTGCACCCCAACCGTTCAGGTGGCGGCTCCGAAAGAGCCAATAACCATTAATCTGAACGTAAAAATTGAGCATGAAATTTACGTTAAAGTCGACAAAGCACTCGACGACGTTATTTCAGAGTCGAGCGGTTTATTTTAACTTTCAAAGGATTGTGACATGAAAAAACTAACAATTAGTGCGTTCGTCGCCCTACTCTCTATTTCAGGCATGAGCCTGCCAACAGCAAGTTACGCACAGGAAATAACCTTACAAGAAGCCATGGACGAGCTGTCATCAGCCAAAGATAAAGGCTGGGTTGGCGAGCAACCTAATGGTTATTTAGGCGTTGTTAAGTCCTCTGCGCAAGCAAAGCAAATAGCAGAACAAATAAATGAAGCCAGACGTCAGGAATATGCCCGCATAGCAGAAGAAAACGACATTGCCGTTGCTGATGTTGAGCTACTGGCCGGCAAACGCGCCATTGAACGCACACAGCCAGGGCATTTTGTGAAGGTTGATGGTCAGTGGAAGAAGAAGCCTTAACAACGGTAGAACCTATAAAGTATAAGGAGTGCGTTGAAGAGGCGAGGAATTTTTTCCTCGCTTTTTACCTATTGAGCCCTACTATGCCAATACCCCGGCTTCCGCCTGTTATTCATAACCGCTATAACAAAGATGGAGTCACCTTTTACACTAAAGATGATGGAAAATGGGAACCTGTTGAGTACATAGCGCTTAAAACGAGAGTAAAAAGTAGGCCAAGCTTCTGGGTATTCAGATATGACTTTATAGGAGGCTTCCAACTCTGAGAAAAAGTCATCCCCTAGCCCTTTTGCATGGCTTTCATACCAATGATACGCGGCACCAACTTCGTGAGCTACATTAGGGTGAAAGGTAAGAGGCTTCAATTACTTGCCTTTTACTTGCTCTTTAATTTCGGACCATGAAACGCCTTTTACTGCCCCGCTATTAAGTTGAGACAGTCGCTCTTCGGCCAGTTCTGCCCAAGCGCCATCGACATTATCATCTTGAGCTGTATCTAAAGAAGAGATCAAACAATGAGCAAGCTTAGCTTTGTCGTTGCCGGACAAATGCTTAGTGCTTTCAAGGATGTCTTTGATGTCCATAATGAAACGCCTTGTACCAATTAGATACAAAAGAGTTTAGCATCAAATTTATTTATTTTATACGGAATTGGTGCCCGGGGCCGGACTTGAACCGGCACGCTGTTACCAGCGAGGGATTTTAAATCCCTTGTGTCTACCAATTCCACCACCCGGGCACTACAAGAAGTGTTCTCGAATAATGGAGGCGGGTCCCGGAGTCGAACCGAGATCCACGGATTTGCAATCCGCTGCATAGCCATTCTGCCAACCCGCCAGAATTTGGAGCGGGAAACGAGATTCGAACTCGCGACCCCAACCTTGGCAAGGTTGTGCTCTACCAGCTGAGCTATTCCCGCACCGTCATCTGCCGAGGCATTCTACTGTTTAATCTTTTTCAGTCAATGACTTTTTATCAAATTTATGACTGTTTGCGCAAATTTACGGCAAAGCTGCTAATTTCTAGTCAATTCTTTGCTGGCGCCGCGCAAATATTCCCACATTGACCACACGGTCAGAACAAAGGCTGCGTAGAATAAAACAATAGAAATCCAGAAAATATAGATATTCGCGTTCCAAATTAAACCAATAAGCGCGACCATTTGCGCAATAGTTTTCAGTTTACCTAAATTTGATACCGCAACTTTACCGCGGTTGCCACTTTGCGCCATCCACTCACGTAAGGCACTTACAATAAGCTCCCGGCAAATCATGGTTAACGCAGGTATGGTTATGTAGGCCGCATTAAAGTCCTCAACTATCACCACTAACGCCGCCACAACCATGGCTTTATCCGCCACCGGGTCTAAAAACTCACCAAATTTAGTGAATTGATTAAAGCGACGTGCAACAAAGCCGTCTAATGCATCGGTAATAGCGGCAAGCCAAAAAATAAAGGCCGCCCAAAAACGAGCATCTTCAAAGGGCAAGTAAAACACCACCAGAAACACCGGAATCAGAAAAATCCGAAAGCTGGTCAAAATATTAGGGATATTCCACTTCATTATCCGCTGTTTCCTTATTTGGTTTTACTCATCCCGAAACGAGTAATAAATTTTTTCCGCCATGGCCTGGCTAATACCAGGTACGCTAGAAAGTTTACTAATACTAGCGTTTTTTACCTCTTGTAATCCACCCAGATTTTTCAAAAGCGTTTGTCGACGTTTAGCACCAATGCCTTCTATTTGCTCTAAAGTCGATGTTTTCTGCACTTTCGCGCGTTTCTGACGGTGTCCGGTTATTGCAAAACGGTGTGACTCGTCACGAATATGCTGAATTAAATGCAGCGCACTGGCGTCTTTACTTAACGGAATAGTCTCATGACTGCCCGCCATAATCAGCGTTTCAAGCCCCGGTTTACGGGACTCACCTTTTGCTACACCAATAAGCATCGGGGCATCACTGCCCCAGTCCTCGAAATACTTCTCAGCTTGTGACAGCTGCCCTTTACCACCGTCAATAAATAGAATATCGGGTATGTTGCCCTGCTCTCGCGCTTTATCATAGCGCTTTGCCAATGCTTTAGACATAGCGGCGTAGTCATCCCCCGGAGTAATTCCGGTAATATTATAGCGTCGGTAGTCGGACTTTTTCGGCCCGTTTTGATCAAACACCACGCAGGAAGCTACCGTCTGCTGACCCATAGTGTGACTAATATCGAAACACTCCATACGCTGAATGGGTACACCAAAATCCAGTACCTGCTGCAATGCAGAAGTACGACGGTTCATGGTGCTTTGCTGATTCAAACGGCTTTCCAACGCATTCACCGCATTTTTAGCGGCGAGCTGTTGATACTGCTTACGTTCACCACGAACCTTGTTCTGCATTTTCACCGAGCGGTTGAGCGCCTGCCCCATGACTTGTGCCAGGACTTCATCGGGCTCTACCGTGTCTGGCAGAATAATTTCGCGTGGCGTTTTTCGGCCCGCATTATCTGATAGGTAAAACTGCAGTAAGAAAGCGCGCAAGACTTCCTCGTCACTGGTGTCTGCCGGCACTTTAGGAAAATAACTGCGGCTGCCCTGTAAGTGGTTATCCCGTATAAACATCATTTGAATCGTGGTCATGCCATTACCACGAGCCATGCCAATAACATCAAGCTCCTGCTGGGCACCGGTGACAGAGTTGCGTTCCTGAGTTTTGCGCAGCGCCGCTATTTGGTCGCGAAACCGTGCCGCTTTTTCAAATTCCAACGCCTCACTGGCTTGCTCCATTTTTGTTACCAACTCATCAATAACTTGCTGATTTTTTCCATTCAGAAAATGCTTTGCCAACTGGACTTGTTCGTTGTACTCATCATCGGTGCATTTATTAACGCAAGGCGCCAGACAGCGTTTCAGTTGATACTGCAAACATGGTCTGGTACGAGCTCGGTAATAGGAGTCCTGACACTGACGAATCGGAAATAACTTCTGCATCAAATTAAGACTTTCGCGCACCGCACTACCATTTGGGAAAGGACCGAAGTAGTCGCCCTTCTCTCGGCGCGCACCGCGGTGGAACCCTAACCTAGGGTGCTCATGGGAGGTCAAAATAATATAAGGGTAAGACTTGTCGTCACGCAATAAAACGTTGTAGCGCGGTCGGTATTTTTTAATAAAGCTGTTTTCGAGAATAAGAGCATCTGCTTCCGTGTCGGTCACAGTGACATCCATTGACGCTATTTGCTTAACCAAAACTTGAGTTTTGACGGCGTCAACTTTTTCTCGAAAGTAGCTGGAAACTCGCTTTTTGAGATCTTTCGCCTTTCCAACATAAATAACGTCGCCCGACTCATCATACATACGGTATACACCGGGTTGATGAGTCAGGTTCCGAAGAAAGTCTTTGTAATTAAAGGTTACTGAATTGCTATTTGTCATCTACCTTCAAACTGAATTAGGTCAACCAGACCCGATTGAATTGCCATATGTGACAATTGTACATCACCATCAATGCCAAGTTTAGAGAAAATGCGGTAGCGGAAGGTATTTATTGTTTTACTGCTGATGCACAAATGTTTTGCAATTTCTCTGACCCGAATGCCGCGACTTAGCATTTGCGCCACCTGCAATTCTCTGTCTGAAAGCGCATCGACCATTCCCTGCTGTTCTCGGCTGCGCGGGTTCCGAGCTAAGTATTCAGCAACCGGAGCGGCAACATAAATGCTTCCTGTTTTGAGGGTCTTTAGCGCTTGTACAAGCTCGTCACTATTAGAGGATTCCAGTAAATAGCCATCGACCTGACTAATACCGCACTGAAAGTTAAGAATATCTTGCTGGTTTCGGCCCCAGACAATTAACTGTAAGTCGACATGCCGTCTTTTAATGCGTCGCCAGTGCTCAACGGTTGCTACACCAGAGAGTTGACTGCTCAATATAACGAGTGCATCATCGTATTTGTAGCACGCTTGTCTCAGCGCGTTCATTGAATTAACCACTTCAATTTGCGTATGAAAGTGCTGTTGTATCACAGCCGCCATCCCTGCGCTGGTGATAGGATTAGGTATCGCTAAAATAATACGGTTCATTAGCCATGTTCCTTATTGCGTATTGGTTATATTATTGTCCTTAAAGTTGATGAACTCGTACCCCTCTGCCCGAATTCGGGAGCGAATATTCAGTGGTTTTCATTAGCCTCGCAACTTGCTTTTACAAATCTTTACAATAACCAGCAATTTTGCAGTATTCGTACGTCGATGGTTTTATGCGCTACTCTTGCAGAGCACGTTTGGCGTGGGCTTTATCGTCTTGCTTGATCTAACATGTCCCACAAATAACAGGCTAAATAACTACGATATGGAGTGGCTTTTTCAGGAATAATGTAAACGTCCTGATCTTTCAGTTGGCTGATAGCTTTTCGTAATGAAGAGTCCTGAATGGGAAAAAGATCTTCATGCGCAAAGTGAAACATAGCAAGTATCGATGCAGTCCAGGGACCAATACCTTTAAGCTTAGTCACATCACTAACAAGCGCCTCTGATGTCATCCTTGCCCAATTTGCAATCCGCTCAGGCTCGGTTTTCTGGCAATGATCAACGCTTTGAATTGCTGCCGCTTTTGTGCGACTCACTCCACAATTTAGTAAGCTATTGGTTGGCAGATGCGCAATGGATTGTAAGCCTAAAGACTTGGCGGCTTGTTCCGTACGTTCAATAATGGTTGCCGACGCTTTAAGCGACAGCATTTGCCGAATAATAATTCGCGGTAAGGCGTCAATTATCGGCGTATTTGAAGGTTTAAGAGGTGCACGCTCAGGCAATTGCAACAACACCAAATCAAACCCTGGTTGGGTATCAATAAGGTGTTGTTTTATCGATTGTGCGGTTGTTTCCATAGCGGTACGCCGTTATACCCGGGCCAGAGTAAATTAAGCAAACACAGTAAAGGTTTGACGACTTATTGCCAATAACTCATCGTTGTCTGACCAAAGTCCGGCCCGACTATGACCGTAACCGTTTTCAGCATGCTCGATAAAAGCTTCATACTGATACCAGTCATGAGTACTGAAGTCTGCTAACGGCTTATCAGGAAACTCAATAGTCCAGGTGAGCGACGATGCGGGCGCTGGCTGCTTTAAGTGTGGTAACACGGCCGGTGGCCAGGCATCCACTAACGCTAAAATAGCCGCTATGGTCAGTTTCTGCTGCTCATTTCTGAAGCGTACCCAACCACCGAAGGTTCTTCCCGGTTGTCCGCTAAACGGCATTCCTCCGGAGGTAATTCGATAATCAAAGTTCTTCGCAAATTCAGGGACAATATCAGCCTCTGGCAAGCCCGGGCCGTCGTTAACAGTCTTTAAGTCTGGCGGTGTTTCACCACTGACAGATACTGAAGACTGACGCCCTTTACCTAAGCTTGCTAAACCAGCAAGCATCACTTCATTATTTTGCGTCAGTTCAACGGCAACCTGGAATACCGAGGAGCCTTGACGGAGCACTCGATAACTTAACGTCGCATCTCCTGGTGTCGCCGGAGCAACAAAAGAAATAGCAAAGCTGCGCAGATGATAGTCTTGCGGAAACTGTTGCAGAAGAAATTGCGCAGCAACGGCAGCACTAAAACCACCAAAAAATGCCCGCCCCTGTGCCCAGCCTTCAGGCAAGGTAATGGTTTGGTTGTTCTTGTCACTCTCAATTAACGCTAAAGTCTCGTGAAACTGCATATCGCTTCCCTGTTAAACAACTGTTTGAATTACTGATTAGGATACTATTTAAAAAGGGAATGACAAGAATGTAATGGCAGAAATGAAAAAGCCCAACTCAATGAGTCGGGCTTTTTCATCTAAATTTGGCGGAGAGGGAGGGATTCGAACCCCCGGTGGGTATGAACCCACGCCTGATTTCAAGTCAGGTGCATTCAACCGAGCTCTGCCACCTCTCCGAATTGTTGTTTTCAATGACTGTGTCGTTGAGAACGATGCGAATATTAAAGACCTAAATTCCGCTTGTAAAGGAAAAATTTAAATAAAGGTACTGTTTGGGCGTTTATTAGACAAACTGTCTACTTTTTACTGGAAATTACTGCCCTAACACCCCATTTATGCTGTAGTATTTAGGAAACTTTTTTAATAATAAAGCGTCTTAACAGACAGTAGTTCAACACGGAGAAATCTATGAACAATCGCAGTCAGGTATATGTCGGTCAGAATGAATCGGCACTGGCCGTCAATAAAGTACTACGTAACACTTACACCCTATTAGCAATGACTTTGGCCTTTAGTGCCGTTGTTGCAGCTATTAGCAGTGCAATGAACTGGCCACACCCAGGGTTGATTTTAACCCTAGTTGGTTATTTTGGTCTGCTGTTTGGTGTTTATAAAACCAAAGACAGTGCTATGGGCTTGGTCTTCACCTTCGGCCTGACAGGCTTCCTGGGATACACCTTAGGTCCAATTATTAATATGGCCCTATCAATGCCAGGCGGCGGCGAAATGGTTGCTACTGCCCTCGGCGGTACCGCACTTACCTTTTTCGCTACCTCAGCTTATGTTCTGACGACTAAGAAAGACATGTCCAAGCTAGGTGGTTTAGTAACTGCCGGTATCATCATGGTTATTGTTGCCGCTATTGCTAACTTGTTCTTCCAAATGCCAGCTCTGCACTTAGCATTGTCAGCAATAATGATTCCATTGATGGCTATGCTGATTATGTGGCAAACCAGCGATATTATTAACGGTGGCGAGCGCAACTACATACTGGCGACCGTTACCTTGTATGTGTCTATTTATAACCTGTTCGTCAATTTGCTAACATTACTGATGGCATTTGGCGGCGACGAGTAATCGTCATTTACACATAATGTAATGCGCCCCGCAATGCGGGGCGTTTTTGTATATAGGCTATTAACTATTGGAAAAACGTGGCTAAACTCACTCTTATTTTGCAAAGCTCGGCGTCGAATCAGAAACGCTCACTGGATGCTCTAACCTTTGCAAAGAATGCTATTAAGCAAGGACATGAAATAACCTGCCTGTTTTTTTACCGACAAGCGGTTGATCATGCCGTTGCGCAAACACCTGCAGAAAACGAGAAGCTGATTCAGCAATGGAGTGATTTTAAAAACCAATCTGGCATCCCGTTGGTGGTTTGCCATACCGTGGCTGAGCGCATTGGTATAGATGAGTTTCATCCTAGCTTTGAAGCTACAGGACTCACCGCCCTATCCAAAGCCATAGCCACCAGTGACCGGACATTACAATTTTAGTCCCATGAAAAAAATAGCCATAGTACAAAGCAGCAATAATCCAGATACAGCTACCGAGGCGCTCGATGTGGCCCTCGCACTGGCAAGCTTCGACACACCGATACAACTTGTTCTTATTAACAGTGCCACTGATGTATTAGTGAAAGCACCGTCAAAGCGTTACGCTATGTTGGACTTATTAGATGCTGAGCCTATTGCTCTGTGTTCAAACTCCGACATAGACATTGATGCCCTTCCGGCAAATATTGAAGTGACCACTATTAAAACGGAACAGCTGAAACAACATCTGAATCAGTTTGACGAGGTGCTGCAGTTCTCATGAAAACTTTGCATTGGATACGGGACAATTCACTGTCAGCATGGTTAGAAATGCACAGCCATCTGCTTGGGCAAGACGATGCGTTTTTAGTGTCAGAACAAGCTCTAAAAACACTTCCTGACAGCTCGCCAGTAGCGCAAACTGTTTATGCTCGTAAAAGCGATATCGAGATCTCAAAAGCGACCGAACCTAATTACCTTGTGGTAAAATCGGACGAAGAATGGGTTGAACTGGTTCTCAGTTTTCAGCAGCAAATGACGTGGTAGTCCGCATGATTGAATTTAACGGTAAAACATACGAAACCGACAAGCACGAGTATTTAGCCAATATTGATGACTGGAATGAAGAGCTGGCCCTGCATATTGCGGAGCTTGAAAGTATTGATATGACACCGGCACACTGGGAAGTTGTCAATTTTGTACAAGACTTTTACCGAGAATTCGATACCAGTCCGGCTATGCGTGTTTTGGTGAAAGCCATGAAAAAGCAGCTGGGAGAAGATAAAGGCAACAGTCGTTACCTTTACAAATTATTCCCGAAAGGCCCGGCTAAGCAGGCCACACGAATTGCGGGCCTGCCGAAACCAGCTAAGTGCATTTAGGGTTAACCTTAGCCCTTAATAACTTCAAGACCACCCATATAAGGTCGCAGGGCTTCAGGCACAACTATTGAGCCGTCTTCCTGTTGGTAGTTTTCCAGTACAGCAACTAACGCCCGGCCTACTGCTAAACCCGAGCCATTCAATGTGTGCATAAGCTCTGGTTTCTTTGCACCTTTACGACGGAAGCGAGCCTGCATACGACGCGCTTGAAAGTCCTGCATATTTGAGCAAGAACTGATTTCACGGTACGCCTGTTGCGCTGGTAACCATACTTCTAAGTCGTAAGTTTTAGCGGCGCCAAAGCCCATATCGCCAGTGCAAAGCAATACCTTACGATACGGCAGTTCCAGCTTTTGCAGCACAGTCTCAGCATGCCCGGTCAGTTGCTCTAGCGCGTCCATTGATTCTTCAGGTTTTACTAACCAAACTAGCTCGACTTTATCGAACTGATGCTGTCGAATAAGGCCTCGGGTGTCACGACCATGAGAACCAGCCTCGCTGCGGAAACACGGTGTATGCGCCGTAAATTTAAGCGGCAGTTCGTCTTCATCGGCTATTTCGTCACGGTATAAGTTCGTTAACGGTACTTCAGCCGTTGGAATCAGTGACATTGGTATTTGATCTTGTGACTCGCCTTCAATGTGGAATAAGTCTTTACCAAATTTAGGTAACTGCCCTGTTCCCAGCAAAGAATCCTGATTCACCATATAAGGCACGTAGGTTTCCAGGTAACCGTGCTCTTGTGTGTGTAAGTCCAGCATGAACTGAGTCAGCGCACGATGCAGACGAGCAATGCCACCACGCATAACAACAAAGCGCGCACCGGTTAATTTTGCTGCGGCTTCAAAGTCCATACCTTTAGCTAAGGCTTCGCCAAGATCAACGTGATCTTTTACTTCAAAGTCGAACGACTTAGGTTCGCCCCAGGTCAGTACTTCCCGGTTTTCACTTTCATCTTCACCTTGCGGTACTTCGTCTGCCGGCAGGTTAGGCACACCCATAATAATGCCGTTAAGCTCTTCCTGAATCGCTTTAAGCTCTTCTTTCGCGCTATCCAGCTGGTCACCTAAATCACTCACCGCATCCAATAAAGGCTGTATGTCTTCACCGGCAGCTTTTGCTTTACCAATCGCTTTGGAGCGACTGTTACGTTCAGCCTGAAGTTGTTCAGTACGTACCTGTACCTCTTTACGTTGTTCTTCAAGCTTGCTGAGTTTAGCAACGTCTAAGTCGAAGCCTCTTTTAGCAAGTGCCTTTGCGGTATTGTCTAATTCCTCTCGGAAGTATTTAGCGTCTAGCATGAGTGTCCTATTTAACCGTTGTTGAGTACAACATCATTGCTGCAACAACAGCAGCAATACAGATAATTACGTTTAAGCCTATGTGTAAGGCGGCTTTTAGCATTTCGCCCTGGCTGGCCAGCGTCACAACCTCAACCGAGAACGTTGAAAAGGTTGTAAATGCGCCTAAAACCCCAACACCAAGGAATAAGCGGGTTGTCTCTGACAAGGATTGTTGTTGTCCATACGCCAGTAACAGTCCCAATAAAAACGAGCCTAATATGTTAACGGTCAGCGTCGCAAAAGGGAATGCCCGCAGTCCAAATGATTGCATCCCAAGGCCAATAGCGTAACGTCCCGAGGCGCCAATGGCTCCGCCGGCAGCTACGCAGAAAAAATGCAGCAATAAGTTATTCATCCGGCTCCCTTTTCCAGTCTGACTTAGCGTCCATGTCCTGTAGCCAGCGCAGCTTTTCCTGCAACTTAATTTCTAAGCCTCGCGGCTCGGGCTGATAAAACTGCGTTTCAGCCAGTTCTGACGGTAAATAACGTTCACCTGGCACATAAGCATTTGGGTAGTTGTGCGCGTATTGGTAATCAGCGCCGTATCCCTGCTCTTTATGCACTTTGGTGGGTGCATTGCGTAGGTGTTCCGGTACCGGCGCGTCGCTGTGCTCTTTGGCCGCCCTGAGTGCCCCTTTAAACGCATTGTACACCGCATTACTCTTAGCGGCACAGGCACAATAAATAACGGCCTGAGCGATGGCTCTTTCGCCCTCTGCCGGCCCTACTCTGTGATACGTATCCCAGGCATTTAACGCTAACTGCAGGGCTCTTGGGTCGGCATTACCAATATCTTCAGAGGCAATAGCCAGTAACCTACGTGCTATAACCAGAGCATCACCGCCGCCTGTTAATAAGCGCGCGTACCAATATAAGGCACCGTCTGGCGAAGAGCCCCGTACCGATTTATGAAACGCTGATAGAATATCGTAATAATGGTCACCCTGATGGTCGAATGCGGTGGCCTTTTCACCAATAGCGGCGGTAATTAGCTCAGGCGTAATAGGCTGACTGCTGCTTTCAACAAAGTCGGCCACTACTTCAAGGTAATTCAGCAACCGTCGAGCGTCACCACCGGCTAAATCCAGTAGCTTTGCCCGGGCTTCACCTTCTAACCTTAACCCCCGCTGACCCAGACCCCGCTCTGTATCTTCGAGCGCTCTGTTTAAGGCCTGCTCCAGGTCTGCTTTTGAAAGCCCCTGCAAGCGATACACCCGTGCACGTGATAACAACGCATTGTTTAATTCGAA
>NZ_DGMK01000021.1:0-19117 GCF_002388365.1 Idiomarina sp. UBA4520
TGTGCCCTTTCAAGATCTTTTTTTTAGAAAGGAGAAAAAAGATAAAAAAGGTGATTTTTTAAACACCTATGTTAAGTTAGTGTATCTTTACTTGAACTATCATTACACTTATTACTCAAACATTAGGTCTGTAAATGAATTAAAGGGGAATAACTAACTATGCGCCGTAACTACTATAATTATATTTTAGCGCTAAGTGTATTGGGTATATCCCTAACAGGCTTGCCGTCAGTATCATTTGCGGAGCCCAATTCAGCGCAAATGTCATCAACAAAAGAAGCAAAGCTTTTAAAGACTTATACCTCGATAATTGAAAATCACTTAAACAAAAACTTATCAATAATGCGAACCGTGCGAATACTTGTTAATAACTATCCAGAGCACGCTAGTTATATTGTATCCGCTGCTTTCGATTTAACGCCGAATAAGAAGAAAGCCATTATAGTGGCAGCTATCCAAGCTGAACCTGCTGTCACTTACAGTGTCGTCGAAACTGCTTTAACCTACTTCCCGGGTAATGCGGAGATGATAGTTCAAACAGCTATCGAAACTGAGCCAGCTTATATTGATGATATTTTATCTCTCGCTATTGCTCACTCACCGGAAAAGGCGGATAGCTTACTAACTGTTACCCTGCAAAACCATCCTTCATATTCTGAATCAATAATGAGGACAGCCCATGAAAGTTCTTCCGGAAACTTATTATCGTCGGTAATAAGTACGTTGAAACTTATCCCTGAGTCGGCTGATTATGTCCTAAATGGTATAAAGGACTTTTTCACAAGTCTGCGGGGAACAGAATCTGAAGCTTACATTTCTAAAGAACAGTGGAAACTGCTAGCCGTTGAAGCTAAAAACTCTGGATTAGACAAAAATAGACTACAGTGGCTTGTTGATAAGGGGCATTTGGAACAAAAAGAGTTAGCCGCTGTTTATAACAAATAATTGAAAAATGCATAATAAAAAGGCCAGCTTTAAGCTGGCCTTTTTAATTCGTTTACTCAGCAGTTTCTTCAACTACTTCTTCAACTTCTTCTACTTCTGGTCTATCAACTAATTCAATGTAAGCCATAGGTGCGTTATCACCTGCACGGAAGCCACACTTCATAATACGAGTGTAACCGCCTGCGCGCTCTTCATAACGCGGGCCTAATTCATTAAACAGTTTACCAACGACTTCTTTGTCACGCGTACGTGCGAAAGCTAATCGACGATTAGCAACGCTGTCTTGTTTAGCCAATGTAATCAATGGCTCCACCACGCGACGCAGCTCTTTAGCTTTTGGCAACGTCGTTTTGATAATCTCATGGCGAACTAGCGAACTTGCCATGTTACGGAACATCGCCTGACGATGGCTACTGTTTCGATTTAGTTGACGACCACTCTTACGATGGCGCATACCTATACCCTTCTCAGTAAATCTTTTACTAAGGTGACCTTAGTCGTTTTCAATTAAGCTAGCAGGTGGCCAGTTTTCCAGGCGCATACCCAGAGACAAACCACGTGATGCCAACACATCTTTAATTTCAGTCAACGACTTCTTACCTAAGTTAGGCGTTTTTAACAGCTCAACTTCGGTACGTTGTACTAAGTCACCAATGTACTGAATCGCTTCTGCCTTCAAGCAGTTCGCAGACCGAACAGTCAATTCCAAGTCGTCAACCGGACGAAGAAGAATCGGATCGAATTCCGGTTTCTCTTCTTTTTCTTCCGGCTCGCTGATATCACGAAGTTCAACGAAAGCATCTAGCTGTTCTGCCAAAATAGTAGCAGAACGTCTAATAGCTTCTTCTGGATCCAACGTACCATTGGTTTCCATTTCGATAACCAGCTTGTCTAAGTCAGTACGCTGTTCAACACGAGCCGCATCTACAGAGTATGCGATGCGTTCTACTGGGCTGAACGAAGCGTCAACTAACAGACGACCGATTGGACGCTCATCATCGTCAGCTGACTGACGTGATGCTGCAGGAACGTATCCACGACCACGCTCGACCTTAACACGCATGTTAAGCTCGTAATCACCGGTAAGGTGACAAATAACGTGCTCTGGATTAACAATTTCTACATCACCATCGTGAGTGAAATCGCCTGCGGTTACAGGACCTGCTCCGGATTTATTCAAGGTCAACGTAGCTTCGTCTTTACCTTCGATGCTGACTGCCAGCCCTTTCAGGTTCAACAAAATTTCGATGACATCTTCTTGAACACCCTCTTTACTGCTGTATTCATGCAGCACGCCGTCGATTTCAACTTCAGTCACTGCGCAACCTGGCATTGACGATAGTAAAATGCGACGTAACGCATTACCCAGTGTATAACCAAAGCCGCGTTCTAGAGGCTCCAGTGTAACCTTGGCATGAGTCGGGCTAATTTGCTCGATGTCGACTAACCTCGGCTTTAGGAATTCGGTAACAGAACCCTGCATTGTGTCCTCTCTCTATGCTTAAGCCTTACTTAGAGTAAAGCTCTACGATCAACTGTTCGTTTATTTCAGCAGACAAGTCACTACGTTCTGGAAGACGCTTAAACTGACCTTCCATTTTGTTGTTGTCTACTTCTATCCAGACTGGTTTCTCACGTTGTTCCGCAAGTTCCAGTGCTGCTCCGATACGTGCCTGTTTTTTCGCTTTTTCGCGAACAGAAACGACATCTTCAGGACGAACCTTGAACGATGGAATATTCACTACTTGGCCATTCACAACAACTGCTTTGTGACTAACCAATTGACGAGCTTCAGCGCGTGTTGACGCAAAACCCATACGATACACTACGTTATCCAAGCGCTGTTCCAACAACTGCAACAGGTTCTCACCAGTATTGCCTTTCAGTCGAGCTGCTTCTTTGTAGTAGTTACGAAATTGCTTTTCCAGAACGCCATACATACGACGAACTTTCTGTTTCTCGCGCAACTGAACACCGTAGTCTGACAAACGACCGCGACGCGCGCCGTGTTGTCCTGGTGCAGTTTCGATCTTACATTTAGAATCGATTGCGCGAACGCCGCTCTTAAGGAACAAATCCGTTCCTTCGCGACGGCTCAGCTTGAGCTTAGGACCCAAATATCTTGCCATGATCTTTCTCCAACTATCGATTCACGCCTTAAACGCGACGTTTCTTAGGCGGACGACAACCGTTGTGAGGAATCGGTGTCACATCGGTAATATTTGTGATTTTGTAACCAACGGCGTTCAGGGCACGAATCGATGATTCACGACCTGGGCCTGGACCATTCACAAATACTTCCAGGTTTTTCAGTCCGTATTCCTTCGCCATTTCACCTGCACGTTCTGCTGCAACCTGTGCTGCAAACGGCGTTGATTTCCGTGAACCACGGAAGCCTGATCCACCTGCGGTAGCCCACGCTAATGCGTTACCCTGGCGATCAGTAATGGTGATGATGGTGTTGTTGAAAGATGCATGCACGTGAGCCATGCCATCGGCGACTTGCTTTTTAACGCGCTTGCGAGAACGAGTCGGTGCTTTAGCCATTACTCAATCCCCCCCTTACTTCTTAATTGGTTTGCGCGGTCCTTTACGGGTGCGCGCATTTGTTTTAGTGCGCTGTCCACGTAGAGGAAGGCTGCGACGATGACGAAGTCCACGGAAACACCCGAGGTCCATCAAACGTTTAATGTTCATAGATACTTCACGACGCAAGTCACCTTCGACTGCGAATTTTGACACTGCGTCACGAAGCGCGTCCAGTTTGTCTTCTGACAATGAACCAATCGTAGTATCTTCAGCAATACCCGTTGCAGCTAAAATTTGCTGCGAGCGAGTACGCCCAATACCATAGATAGCAGTTAAGGCAATAACTGCATGTTTATTGTCAGGAACGTTAATGCCAGCGATACGGGCCACTAACACGTCTCCTTTAATTTGTAGGCATCAGTTGAAAAGCCCGTTAGGATACTCAACCGATTGCCGAATTGCAAATACTTCAAGGCGGCGACATTAAGCCGCCGACCTTTCCTTCGAATCAACCTTGTCGTTGTTTGTGCTTTGCATCAGAGCAAATAACGCGTACTACGCCATTACGCTTGATGATTTTACAGTTACGACAGATTTTCTTCACGGAAGCACGAACTTTCATTGCTACTCTCCGTTCTACCCAACCTTATCGACCGTAGCCTTTAAGGTTAGCTTTTTTAAGCACAGAGTCATATTGATTAGACATCATATGAGTCTGTACCTGTGCCATAAAGTCCATGATGACAACCACGATAATCAATAACGATGTACCGCCGAAGTAGAACTGAACGTTCCAAGCAATCATCATAAACTCAGGAACCAAACAGACAAAGGTAATGTACAGAGCACCTGCTAAAGTCAAGCGAGTCATTACTTTGTCAATATAACGCGACGTTTGTTCACCTGGGCGAATGCCCGGAATGAAAGCGCCGGATTTCTTCAAGTTGTCAGCTGTCTCACGCGGGTTAAATACCAACGCAGTGTAGAAGAAACAGAAGAAAATAATTGCAGCCGCATACAATAACACATAAAGCGGCTGACCGGGAGACAATGTCATTGAGACTTGTTGTAAAAAGTCAGCAACAACTCCTTCGCCTGAACCAAACCAGGTAGCGATGGTTCCCGGAAACAAAATAATACTCGATGCAAAGATTGGAGGTATAACGCCGGCCATGTTTACTTTCAATGGCAAATGCGTACTTTGAGCTGCAAATACCTTACGACCCTGTTGACGCTTTGCGTAGTTAACAACGATACGACGTTGACCACGTTCTACGAAAACAACAAAGTAAGTGACTGCAACAACAACAACCCCAATCAATAGCAATAACAGCAAGTGCAAATCGCCTTGGCGTGCTTGCTCAAATGTTTGACCAATAGCCGAGGGCAACCCTGCTACAATACCCACAAATATCAGGATAGAGATACCGTTACCAATACCTCGTTCAGTAATTTGCTCGCCTAGCCACATAAGGAACATTGTTCCAGTAACCAAGCTTACTACAGCTGTAAAGTAAAAGCCGAAACCAGGATCGATAACTAACCCTGGCATTAAGTTAGGTAAGCCAGTAGCTATACCTATCGACTGGAACGTAGCCAGTATTAAAGTACCCCAACGCGTATACTGGTTTATCTTACGACGACCAGACTCACCTTCTTTCTTAATTTCAGCTAAGCGAGGATGAACCACACTTGCAAGCTGCATAATAATTGAAGCCGAGATATACGGCATGATACCTAATGCAAATACTGATGCGCGTTCTAAGGCACCACCGCTGAACATGTTAAACATGGCAACGATGGTATCTTTTTGCTGTTCGAATAACTGAGCGAGTACAGCGGCATCAATACCAGGAATAGGCACAAAGGAGCCCGCTCGGAAAACGATAATCGCTCCTAACACAAACAACAGGCGACGCTTAAGTTCCGACAAGCCACCTTGCGCTCGATTTGATTCCAATCCTGGTTTAGCCATTTGCTCTATCCTTCGATTTTTCCGCCAGCAGCTTCAATAGCTTCGCGAGCGCCTTTGGTGACTTTAAGACCTTTAACAGTCACTTTACGACTAATTTCGCCTGACTTAATGACTTTAGCAGCCAAAATGTTCTTACGAATTAGTCCCGCAGCTTTTAACGTTGCTAAATCTACAACATCACCTTCGACTTTCGCGATTTCTGCCAAGTTCAATTCCGCAGTGGTCATAGCCTTGCGAGAAGTGAAACCAAATTTAGGCAGACGACGCTGGATTGGCATTTGACCGCCTTCGAAACCTGGTTTCACGCTGCCACCAGAGCGAGATTTCTGCCCTTTGTGACCACGACCACCGGTTTTACCCAGACCTGATCCAATACCGCGTCCAACGCGCTTTTTGCTGCTTTTTGCACCAGGTGCGGGAGAAAGATTATTTAATTCCATCGTTTATCCCTCCACCTTAATCATGTAATTTACTTGGTTCACCATACCGCGGACTGCAGCAGTGTCTTCCAACTCTACTGTGTGACCAATGCGGCGGAGACCCAAGCCACGTAGTGTAGCTTTATGCTTCGGTAAACGACCGATAGAGCTACGCGTCTGTGTTACTTTGATTGTCTTTTTCGCCATTGTTCACTACCCCAGTATCTCTTCAACGCGCAATCCACGCTTAGCCGCTACTTGTTCTGGCGACTTCATGTCGTTCAGAGCCTTAATAGTGGCACGAACAACGTTGATTGGGTTGGTTGAACCATATGCTTTTGACAGCACGTTATGAACACCTGCAACTTCTAGTACTGCACGCATCGCACCACCGGCGATGATACCCGTACCTTCAGACGCAGGCTGCATGTATACTTGTGAACCTGAGTGACGTCCTTTAACAGGATGCTGTAAAGTTTCGCCTTTCAGTTGAACGGTAACCATATTGCGACGTGCTTTTTCCATTGCTTTTTGAATAGCAGCAGGAACTTCACGCGCTTTACCATAACCAAAACCGATTTTTCCTTTACCGTCGCCAACTACAGTCAGTGCAGTGAAGCTAAAGATACGACCACCTTTAACAACTTTTGCTACACGGTTAACTGTAATCAACTTTTCAATCAGTTCACCATTTTGAGCTTCTACATTTGCCATGTTCGTCTCCTAGAACTGAAGTCCGGCTTCACGAGCTGCGTCAGCCAAAGCTGCTACGCGACCGTGGTATTTGAAACCACTACGATCAAAAGAAACGCTTTTAACGCCTTTTTCAATCGCTCGTTCAGCGATAGTTTTGCCCACTACTTTGGCTGCGTCTACGTTACCCGTAGATTTAAGCCCTTCGCGAACACTTTTCTCTGCAGTCGATGCGGCTGCCAGCACTTCAGAACCGTTAGGTGCGATCAACTGTGCGTAAATGTGCCGTGGTGTACGGTGAACGACCAGGCGATTTGCACCCAACTCTTCAATTTGTTTACGTGCGCGAGTAGCACGACGTAAGCGAGCTGCTTTCTTGTCCATCGTATTACCCTACTTTTTCTTGGCTTCTTTACGGCGCACTTGCTCGTCAGCATAACGTACACCTTTACCTTTGTAAGGCTCTGGCTTACGGTATGCGCGAATGTTAGCGGCAACTTGACCGACTAACTGCTTATCTGCACCTTTAACGACGACTTCAGTCTGAGTCGGAGTTTCGATAGTAATTCCTTCAGGAATTTCGAACTCCACAGGATGCGAAAAGCCTAGCGTCAGGTTTAGTTTTTTACCTTGTGCTTGCGCACGGTAACCAACACCCATCAACTGTAACTTACGTTCGAATCCTTTAGTGACTCCGACCACCATGTTTTGCAACAATGCGCGAGCTGTACCAGCTTGAGCTGTTGAATTAGCAACACCCTCACGAGGGTTTGTACGTAATTCACTCTCTTCTTTAACCAGTTCAACTGCATCGTTAACAACACGACTCAGTGAGCCTTGAGCACCTTTAATCGTGACTTCCTGGCCATTTAGCGTAACTTCAACGCCAGCAGGAATTTCAATAGGTGCTTTAGCAACACGTGACATTTCCTACCTCCTAATTACGCTACGTAACCAATGATTTCGCCACCAAGACCAGCTTGGCGAGCGGCACGATCGGTCATCAGGCCTTTAGACGTCGAAACAACTGCGATGCCAAGGCCACCCATTACGTTAGGCAGCTCGTTGCGCTTCTTATAGATGCGCAAACCAGGGCGACTAACGCGCTCGATTGATTCAATTACTGGCTTGCCTTCGAAATACTTCAATTCGATTTCAAGCTCAGGTTTAGCAGTGCTCTCAGCGCTGTAACCCGTAATAAAACCTTCTTCTTTCAGAACTTCAGCAATCGCCACTTTCTGCTTAGAAGACGGCATTTTTACCGTTACTTTATTAGCACCTTGAGCGTTGCGAATGCGTGTGAACATATCCGCAATTGGATCTTGCATGCTCATATTTGCTTTCTCCCGTGATTCGTGGCTTACCAGCTAGCTTTTTTCAAGCCAGGAATTTCACCGCGCATCGCCATCTCACGGACCTTAATACGGCTCATGCCGAACTTACGAAGGAAACCATGAGGACGACCAGTTATACGACAACGGTTACGTTGACGTGACGGACTGGCATCACGTGGGAGCTTCTGCAATTTCAGAACTGCTTCCCAACGCTCTTCGTCTGATGCATTTACGTCATTAATGACCGCTTTCAGTGCGTTGCGTTTTTCTGCGTATTTTGAAGCGATTTTAGCTCGCTTCACGTCACGCGCTTTCATTGACTGTTTTGCCATAACTCTACACCTTACTTTCTGAACGGGAAGTTAAAGGCAGCTAGCAAAGCACGAGCTTCGTCATCTGTGCCAGCATTAGTGGTAATGGTGATATCCAGACCACGTACCTTGTCGACTTTGTCATAGTCGATTTCCGGAAAGATGATCTGCTCACGAACACCCATGCTGTAGTTACCACGACCGTCAAACGATTTAGGGTTGAGGCCACGGAAGTCACGGATACGTGGGATTGCAATCGAGATTAAACGTTGCAAAAAGTCCCACATGCGCTCGCCGCGCAGAGTTACTTTACAGCCAATCGGGAAGCCTTCACGGACTTTGAAGCCGGCGACAGACTTGCGTGCAACAGTACGAACAGGCTTTTGACCAGAAATGGCCTCTAAGTCTGCGACTGCATTATCAAGTACTTTTTTGTCAGCCAGAGCTTCACCAACACCCATGTTAAGGGTGATTTTTTCAATCCGAGGGACTTGCATGACGCTGTTGTAGCTGAACTCTTTCATCAGTCCAGGAACTACCGATTCTCTATAAAAATCATGCAGTTTCGCCATCGTAAAACTCCAAGTTTGAATTAAATGATTGCGTTGTTCGATTTGAAGAAACGGACTTTTTTCCCGTCTTCAGTACGAAAACCAACACGATCTGCTTTACCTGTCTCTGGATTAAAGATCGCAACGTTAGAAACATGAATTGGTGCTTCTTGTTCTACGATGCCGCCAGATTCACCTAAAGCCGGATTTGGCTTCTGGTGTTTCTTGACTACGTTAACGCCTTCGACGATAACGCGATCTTTATCAGTAAGAACTTTCAGGACTTTGCCTTGCTTGCCCTTGTCCTTACCTGCCAGGACGACTACTTCGTCATCACGTTTAATTTTTGCCGCCATAATTGACTCCTTATAGTACTTCTGGTGCCAGCGAGATAATCTTCATAAACTGCTCTGAACGCAGCTCACGAGTTACCGGACCGAAGATACGAGTGCCAATGGGCTGTTGGTTGCTGTTCAACAACACAGCCGCGTTGCGGTCAAAACGGATGACCGACCCGTCTTGACGACGGACGCCTTTTCTGGTGCGAACGACCACCGCATTCACAACATCACCTTTCTTCACCTTACCGCGCGGAATTGCTTCCTTAACAGTAACTTTGATGATATCGCCGATGTTTGCGTAGCGACGGTGCGAACCACCTAGAACCTTAATACATTGTACGCTGCGCGCGCCGGAGTTATCGGCAACGTCCAGGGTAGTTTGCATTTGGATCATTTCAGTGCCCCGCTTAGTTAAAAAAACAGACCCTCTCGGGTCGTGCTGCCTTTGGTTTTTCCCTTATAAAAAGGGCGGCGAATTGTAACAGATAAAAATTAGATGTGGTAGGGCAATCTCACTTTTTTTCGTAAGACTGGATGAACAACGGATTATAACAGACGAGATTATATTGGCAGTCATCCGTTAAAATGGTAAATTCGTACCTCGTTTACAGTTAATTTTCATTTGGTTAGTGGCTACAAAAGCGTTAGCAATGGGACAACGGATGAGCCTATGAATTTACTCATTATCATCATGGCGCCACTATTTGGTGCATTACTACCTTTATTACTAAAACAAACGCCACGACTGATAAAAACCGGCGTTACACTGCTTATACCACTAACTGGCATAGCTATATTACTCAGCTATGCGCCACAGACTTTATCCGGAGATACTCCTAAACACTTTATAGAGTGGCTGCCGTCTATTGGGCTCGATTTTGCCATTCGTCTTGACGGTCTCTCCCTTTTGTTCTGTTCATTGATACTGGGAATTGGCGTCCTTATTGTCGGCTACGCTCACTATTACCTCTCCTACGAGGATGACGACTCAAGATTCTACGCCTGTCTCCTGCTTTTTATGGCCTCGATGCTTGGCATTGTTATGGCGGACAATATTCTGCTTATGTGGGCATTTTGGGAGCTTACCAGCATTTCATCATTCCTGCTTATTGGTTACTGGTTTCATAGCAGCGATGCCCGCCGTGGTGCCCGCATGGCACTTGCAACCACAGGAGCCGGCGGACTGGCTCTGCTAGCCGGCTTGCTAATTATCGGGAATATTGCAGGAAGCTACCAATTTGACGATATCGTTGCCTCAGCAGAGGTTATAAAAAATCACGAATACTATACCGCAGCTCTTGTTCTTTTATTGCTAGGCGCCTTCACTAAGTCAGCACAGTTTCCATTCCAGTTCTGGTTGCCACACGCAATGGCAGCGCCAACACCAGTCAGTGCGTACTTACACTCTGCTACCATGGTAAAAGCGGGTATATTTCTATTGGCAAGGTTCCACCCGGTCATGGCAGGCACAGAACTTTGGCTGACCATTGTTACCGTTACCGGGCTAATCACCATGTTAGTAGGCGCTTACTTTGCGTTACTTAAACATGATTTAAAGGGTTTGCTTGCATTTTCGACAGTCAGTCACCTTGGGTTAATTTGTATGCTGTTGGGCATCGGCACCCAAGCAGCCGTTATTGCGGCAATGTTTCATATTATTAACCACGCCTGCTTTAAAGCTGCATTATTTATGACGGCGGGTATTATTGATCATGAGTCAGGTACCCGTGATATGCGAAAGCTCCAGGGGTTAATGGGGCTCATGCCTTTAACAGCAACATTAGCTATGGTCGTCGCCGCTTCTATGGCGGGCATTCCGCCATTTAATGGTTTTATATCGAAAGAATTATTCCTTGACCAAACAGCACAGCAACATTTATTCGGTGGCCTCTCGTGGTTTATTCCTGTGTTAGCTACGGTTGGTGCTGCGCTTTCTGTCGCTTATTCTATTCGCTTTATTCACGATGTGTTTTTTAACGGTGAATATAAGGAGCTGCCGAAACAACCTCATGACCCTCCGCGAATGATGTCAGCGCCGGTTGCTTTATTAGCTCTACTTTGTATTGTCATCGGTCTTGCACCTATGCCAATAGTGTCGGAGATTTTAAACTCTGCCGTTACTGCCGTGACCCACTCACAAACAGAAGTTAAATTGTCTCTGTGGCATGGCTTTAATATTCCGTTACTAATGAGCGCAATAGCCGTTGTAGCGGGTATACTCATATATATTGCCCGAGACCAACTGTTTACTTTTAACAGACAGTTTGACGGCCAGGACGCAAAACATAACTTCGAACGACTGGTCCAAAAAGCCAGTGACGCTTCATCACGACTGTTCGACAAGCTAGATACCGGATCTTTACAGCGTTATATGGCGTTTGTCTTGATAAGTGTCATTGTCATATTACTGCCTTCGCTTATCGATATTAGTGCCATCACAGGAAGCTCTCCACAACAATCCATTGATACCGTTTCTATGGTTGGGGCCATCGTGTTAATTGGAGCTGCTTTTGGCACTGCAACACTACACCGCAACCGTTTTGTAATGCTAATGATGCTTTCTGTTGTGGGCTTGATGGTCTCTTTAGCATTTGCTCATTTTTCTGCGCCCGATTTAGCCATGACTCAATTAGTGGTCGAAGTTGTCAGCATTATTTTAATGATTCTGGCACTCTTTTTTATGCCACAGAAAACTAACCGGGCATCAAGTGGCCACCGAGTCTTTCGCGATATTATAATTGCGAGCTTTATTGGTGGAATTGTAGCAACCTTAAATTTCGCCATTCTAACCACACCGGCAGAATCAATTTCTGATTTCTTTATTGCTAACGCAAAAACCGGCGGTGGCGGCACCAATGTTGTAAACATTATTCTGGTCGACTTTCGTGGCTTTGATACATTAGGCGAGATAACGGTTTTAGCCATTGCTGCGGCAGGGATACATAAGCTACTTAATAAGCTTAAACCCTTTATGCCATCCAGCGATGTCGACGGCCGTCCATGGCATAGAATAAAGCACCCGCTCATGCTCACTAACGTCGCTAATTTGGTCTTACCCATGGCGATGGTCGTTGCAGCTTATATTTTCCTGCGTGGCCACAACTTGCCGGGTGGTGGCTTTATTGCCGGGCTTATCGCAGCGTCAGCCATGATTCTTCAGTATGTGGCAAACGGCGTTGACTGGGTCAAAGAGCGATTCAATGTAAATTACCAGTCGCTTATGTCTATAGGTGTCATGATTGCCGCCTTAACAGGTCTTGGAAGCTGGCTCTTTAACAAGCCGTTTCTCACTAGCTGGTTTACATATTTAGACTGGCCCGTCGTTGGTAAATGGGAGTTTGCAACGGCACTGCTATTCGACTTAGGCGTATTCCTCACCGTTATAGGTGCCACCATGATGATTCTCAGTAATTTTGGCAAAATGACGACACGCCATCGTCCAACTCACGAGGGCAACTAATGGAAACGTTATATTCAGTCACCGTCGGCATTCTTACGGCCTGTAGCGTCTTTCTTATTCTTAGAGGGCGCTCTTTTCCTGTCGTAGTAGGAATTACTATGCTGTCTTACGCCGTTAACTTATTTCTATTTTCCACCGGCCGTTTAACCATAGATGGCGCTCCTATATTAGGCACATCTGACTCTTACGCAGATCCGTTGCCACAAGCGCTTGTTTTGACCGCCATTGTAATAGGTTTCGCAATGACTGCTTATTCCATTATTTTAGCCGTAAGAACGCGGGGCGAAGTCGGTACAGACGAAGTCAGTGACAGTAACTCGGAGGATAACCGCTGATGTGGCAGCAACACCTAGCGATACTCCCAATTCTTATTCCGTTATTTACTGCGTTACTGCAGTTGTTACCATGGGGTGATCGACCGCAACCTAAACGGCGTGCGATTGGTCTTTCAGCAAGCATACTGACGCTTGTGGCAAGTGCTTTCCTGGTGACTGAAGTAAATTCACAAGAAATGTTGGTTTACTTGCTGGGTAACTGGGAGGCGCCCTTTGGCATCGTTCTTATGGTCGATAAGCTCAGTGCCATGATGATGCTGCTTACTGCCATACTTGCACTTCCTGTGCTCGTTTACGGCTGCTACTCGGAAGATAATCTTGGCTCGCATTTCCATGCGCTGTTTCAGTTTCAAATTATGGGCATTATGGGGGCTTTCGCAACAGGCGACTTATTTAACCTGTTTGTTTTCTTCGAGGTGTTACTCATCTCCTCCTATGCCCTACTTATGCACGGCGGCGGTAAGTTTCGTGTAAGAGCTACCTTACACTACGTCTTGTTGAACCTTTTAGGCTCTGCACTTTTCTTAATTGCTATTGGCACCTTATATGGTGTAACCGGCACTCTGAACATGGCCGACATGGCTGTTAAAATACAAGCGTTAAGTGGCGATCAGGCCATGCTCGCAAAAGCCGGTGCTCTTATGTTGCTTATTGTGTTTGGGTTAAAAGCCGCGTTGCTACCACTCCATTTTTGGCTACCTCAGGCATACTCAACAACCAGCGGTGTCGTTGCAGCTCTGTTTGCAATAATGACGAAAGTCGGGGTTTACTCAATAATTCGTGTCTATACGTTGATATTTGGTGCTGATGCCAACGAGCTAGCCCTTGTTGCCCACGACTGGTTATGGGTGATGGGGCTACTGACAATGTTAGCGGGCGCCTTAGGAATTCTCGCTGCACGCGACTTGCGTTTAATGGTCGCTTATTTAGTCGTTATCTCTGTGGGCACCATCTTAACGGCTTATAGCCTATTCTCCACTCAAACAACTGGTGCTGCACTTTTTTATCTAGTGCACTCAACATTTGTCACTGGTGCACTGTTCTTGCTTGCTGATGTTATGGCATTTGAAAGAGGCAAAACCGCTTCTCGCATCGTGTCAGGCAAACAGATGGCAAACCATTCAACCTATGCAGTTATGTTTCTGGTTGCGGCCGTTGCCGTTATCGGGCTTCCGCCACTCTCTGGCTTTGTCAGTAAATTGATGATTCTGGAGTCGGCTAGTGCGAACGGACATAACTTTTGGTTATGGGCTGCCATTATAGGCGCCACTTTCATTATGCTGGTGGCCGTTACTCGAGCAGGCAGCAAAATGATTTGGCACACTTTGTCGGGTAAGCCGTCTGAACAGTCTGCTCCGCTAGGCAAACGCGCTGCGTTAGCCAGTTTGTTATTATTGTCGTTACTAATGACCGTATTCGCACACCCAATACAGCAATATACTCAGTCTGTTGCTGAGCAGCTCGAGCGTACGGAAGACTATCCTAAATGGGTTTTAAAAGCACCGGAGGTGTCAGATGAATAAACTGTTACCGGCACCTATGTTAAGCCTTTTCTTGCTGATTATTTGGCTTTTATTGTTTAACTCAGTAAGCCCGGGCGTTTTCTTACTTGGGATAATCTTCGCTTTGTTTATTCCCATTTTATTCAAACCAGCTTGGCCAAACTTCGCAAAAGTGAAGAAACCGCACCTTGCTGTTGTTTATTTCTTTATTCTGCTCTATGACATTATTATTGCGAACTTTAAAGTTGCAGTACTTATCGTAGGAAAACGGCGCTCTATCAAACCCGCTTTCTTTGTATTTCCATTGGATATGAAAGAAGAGCTACCGGTGACTATTCTGGCCAGTACCATAACGCTAACGCCAGGTACGGTTTCTTGTGAAATCACTCGTGGGAGAAAAGGCATTTTGATACACGCTTTTTCAGAGGAAGACCCCAATGAGGTAATTGAAACTATCCGTCACCGCTACGAGCGCAGATTAAAGGAGATATTCCAATGTTAGGTACATTACTGCAAATTGCTTTTTTGCTGTTTAGCCTGGCTATACTGATGAATTTCTGGCGACTCGTAAAAGGGCCTGATCTGCCGGATAGAATTCTGGCGCTAGATACCATTTACATAAATTCTCTGGCATTACTTTTATTGCTTGGGCTTTATCAAAATACTCAAACCTATTTCGAAGCCGCACTGCTCATTGCGATGTTTGGCTTTGTTGGCACTATTGCCGCAGGTAAATTTCTCCTACGCGGCGACCTCATCGAATAAAGGGCTCACATTATGGATGCATTAAACGAATTACCCGTATGGAGTCAATGGCTGGTTGGATTCTTTATCTTACTAGGCGCAATCTTTGCGTTTATCGGTTCTTTAGGACTCGCAGTCCTGCCTGACTTCTTTACCCGACTGCATGCACCAACAAAAAACACAACCCTCGGTATTGGCGGTATTGTTATCGCCACAATTATTGTAATGAGCCTGCAAAATGGACTGTCTTTGAGTGAACTACTCATTGCTATCTTTCTATTCTTAACCGCACCTATTAGCGCTCATATAATGGCCAAAGCGGCTTTACATACAGAACTTAAGATGTTCCATAAAACCAGAGATTTTCGCAAAGAAGGTGATGCTTACGAGCATGAAAAAACCGACTCCTGAGAGTCGGTTTTTAATTTCTTCAAGTAGACTTCTTTTAGAAGTAATAACCAAAGTTGATATTAAAGCGGTTATTAACCTCACCACCATCGGTTGCAATGTTACCACCTATGAAAGGTTGGTTTTTCGCTCTAACAAAATCGACATAGGTGTAAAAACCGCCACCTGCTGCTACTGCGACACCCAGAACATTCATCCAAGTATCATCTTGATAGCCTGCTTTGTCGGTAATAATGCTATGGTCATTGTAGAATGTCAGGCTGGTAATTGGCCCTATTTCTACCGGTAATGTGTATGCAACGTTACCTGTGTAGATTTTCGCTTCAGTTGGAATTGCGTCGTAGTAGGCATAAGCCCCCATATAAACGCCTGTATTCTCAACCTCTAAGTCATACTCGTAATCGGCATATTGGAGTTGCACATTCCACGGGCCGTTATTGTAGTTACCATGTGCGCCCCATGCGAAGCGGTTACCAACATTTTGGTTTTCAAATTGCTGTAACGCAGAGAAACCGTCAGCAGCACTTCCGGAGTAATAATTGTTACCTTGAGCGGACAAACCGACTTCTAAATTATGATCGTCGCTGAAACTGAAAATATGCGCACCACGCAGCGCATAACTATTACTCTCGCCAATTGGTAGCGCCGGCGTATCATAAGCCCCCTGTCCCGGAGCTCGAACACCTACAGTGTCATAGTTATAACGAGCTGTACGGTCACTGGTAGAGCCATCAACGCCACCCTGCTCATCTGACTTATGATAAGCAATATCGAAGTGCCAGTCGTCACTACGGTAGCGCAAACGAATGCCGTTATCGTGCTCGTCTTCTAAGCCTACGTAGAATGTAGAGTTAAAGAAGTAACTGTGCGAGTTATAAGGCATATTACCGAAAGGTACTTTAACTACACCAACCTGGCCTTGCCAATTGTCGGTAAAGTTATAACCAAACCAAGCGTGCTTAACCACGTCCATATAAGGGAACCAACGGTATTCTGCTGAGAGAATCACGTCACCAATTTCGCCGTCAAAGTTAAGGCGGAAAATATCAAAGTCTAAGTCACCGCCCCTGTTTTCATTACCTGAGTTGTAGTCGTTGTATTCATATTGAAAACGCACCGCACCATGAATTTTAATAGGCCAGTTTTCGTTCTCTTCAGTTTTCTTCTCTAATTTATCTAATCGTGCGTGAACACCTGTATCATAGGCAACGGTGCGAGTTTCAGTTTTTTCGTCAACCGTAGCGTCTTCTGAGACCTTTCGTTTCTCTACAACAACGACTTTTTCCTTTTCCTCTTGTTCTTTCTCGGCCAGGCGTTGTTCAAGCTCAGCCAGACGCTCTTTTAAAGCTTGAATCTCATCTTTAACAGACCCTCCGTCTTGCGGAGCCGCAAGCACCGGAGACGCAGCAAGCATGGTAGCTGCGAAAAAAAGACTTTTTGACATACATGTCTCCTTACAGGTAAGGCGTAATGACTACGCAAATTATCTTAAATAATTCTAGTTTAAATTCAGATATTTGTACTCATTAAGTAAAGGTTTAGATCAAAAAAAAGGCCTCCGCAAGGGAGGCCTTTGTATTTTTTACTTCGTTATCTGCGTTTAGACAACAGTTGCACGTTCTACGATTTCAACCAATGTCCAAGATTTATTCTTAGACAGAGGACGACATTCGCGAACAATCACAGTATCGCCCTGTTTAACTTGGTTGTCTTCGTCATGCGCGTGTACTTTAGTTGTACGCGTGATGTACTTCCCGTATACCGGGTGCTTTACACGACGTTCAACAGCTACAGTGATGGTTTTATCCATCTTATCGCTGACAACTTTGCCTTGCAGAGTACGAACACGTTTTTCTTCAGCCATTACGCACCTGCCTTCTCATTTAAGATGGTTTTAACACGTGCGATATTACGACGCACTTGTTTCATCATGTGAGTCTGATTCAGCTGACCAGTTGCCGCCTGCATGCGCAGATTAAACTGCTCACGACGTAGGTTCAGCAATTCTTCTTGCAGCTGCTCAACGGTTTTTTCTTTCAGTTCACTTGCTTTCATCACATTACCGTCCGAGTCACAAAGGTTGTTTTGAAAGGCAGTTTACGTGCCGCTAAGCGGAACGCTTCACGTGCCAACTCTTCAGGAACACCGTCCATTTCATACAGAACGCGACCTGGTTGAATCTGAGCAACCCAGTATTCAACGTTACCTTTACCTTTACCCATACGAACTTCTAAAGGCTTTTTGGTAATAGGCTTGTCTGGGAATACACGGATCCAGATTTTACCTTGACGCTTAACGTGACGAGTCATTGCACGACGGCCTGCTTCGATTTGACGTGCAGTCATACGACCGCGGTCAGTTGCTTTTAAACCGTATGAACCGAAGCTGACTTTGTTACCAGACTGCGCCAGACCACGGTTGCGGCCTGTGTGAACCTTACGGAATTTTGTACGCTTAGGTTGTAACATATCGTCTCTCCTTACTTACGGTTTTTGCCGCGCTTAGGAGCTGGCTTTTCTTCTGTTGGCAGGCCACCTAAAACCTCGCCACGGAAAATCCAGACCTTCACACCGATGATACCGTAAGTGGTGTTCGCTTCTGAAGTCGAGTAATCAATATCCGCACGTAATGTGTGCAGAGGTACACGACCTTCACGATACCACTCAGTACGTGCGATTTCTGCGCCGCCTAAACGACCGCTAACTTCAACTTTGATACCTTTAGCACCTAAGCGAATAGCGTTCTGTACAGCACGCTTCATTGCACGACGGAACATAACACGACGCTCTAACTGACCAGCAATGTTATCAGCAACAAGCTGTGAATCCAGTTCAGGCTTACGTACTTCAGAAATATTGATTTGCGACGGTGCGCCAGTCAATTTCTGAACTTGTTTACGCAGCTTTTCTACGTCTTCGCCTTTTTTACCGATAACAACGCCTGGGCGTGCAGTGTGAATTGTCACACGAACACTTTTCGCAGGACGGTCGATAACGATACGAGATACTGATGCGTTACGCAGTTCTTTTGTCAGGAACTTACGTACCTGATGGTCACTGTGTAGGTTATCAGCAAACTCATTTGTATTCGCATACCAGGTTGCATTCCATGGTCTGGAGATACCTAGGCGAATACCATTAGGATGTACTTTCTGACCCATAATTTATCTCCTAGCTATCCGACACGACCACAGTAATGTGGCTGGTGCGCTTAAAGATACGATCGGCACGGCCTTTCGCACGTGGCTTGATGCGCTTCATTGTAGGACCTTCGTCTAAGAAGATCTTAGCAACTTTCAGCTCATCGATGTCCGCACCTTCGTTGTGCTCCGCGTTCGCGATTGCTGACTCTAAAACTTTCTTAATTAAGCCAGCAGCTGCTTTTGGGCTGTATGCCAGGATATCCAGTGCTTTTTCTACTGGAAGTCCACGGATTTGGTCTGCGACCAAACGGCCCTTTTGAGCAGAAACGCGGGCAAATTGGTGTTTAGCAATTGCTTCCATCACTCTCTACCTCTTACCGTTTCTTCGCTTTCTTATCAGCAGCATGGCCGCGATAAGTACGGGTTGG
>NZ_DGMK01000021.1:19230-163978 GCF_002388365.1 Idiomarina sp. UBA4520
GGGATGATCATTGAACGACGGGACCAAGTTTTAATTGGCTTTTTATCCCCGGCTTCCAACGCTTTCTCCACCTTATTTAGCAGGTGAAGGTCTATAAATGGACCTTTTTTAAGAGAACGTGGCATGTTTAATCCTCAACTCTTATTTGTTGCGACGACGTACGATGAACTTATCAGTACGCTTGTTCTTACGGGTTTTGTAGCCCTTGGTCGGCGTGCCCCATGGACTTACTGGGTGACGACCACCAGAAGTACGGCCTTCACCACCACCATGTGGGTGATCAACTGGGTTCATCGCCACACCACGTACGGTAGGACGAATACCACGCCAGCGGTTTGCACCGGCTTTACCCAATTGACGCAGCATGTGTTCTGCGTTACCAACTTCACCAAGAGTAGCGCGGCCTTCAGCTTGAACGCGACGCATTTCACCAGAACGTAGGCGAATGGTTACGTAAGCACCATCGCGCGCCAAGATTTGGCAATATGCACCAGCTGAACGAGCCATCTGCGCACCTTTACCAGGTTGTAATTCAACAGCGTGCACAACACTACCCACTGGGATATTACGCATTGGCAAAGTGTTACCTGGTTTAATAGGCGCATCTGAACCAGATTGAATGCGGTCACCCACTTTCAAGTTCTTAGGCGCTAAAATGTAACGGCGTTCACCGTCTGCATACAGAACCAAAGCAATGTTTGCTGAACGGTTCGGATCGTATTCAATACGCTCCACTTTTGCAGGAATGCCGTCTTTATTACGTTTAAAGTCGATAATACGGTAATGGTGCTTGTGACCACCGCCGATATGACGAACCGTAATACGACCGTTATTGTTACGACCACCAGACTTGCTGTTCTTTTCCAGCAATGGTGCGTAAGGCTTGCCTTTGTACAGATCCTGACCAACGACTTTTATCTTGTGGCGTTGACCCGGAGACGTAGGCTTACTTTTAACTACAGCCATGTTTATTCCTCCTGTTACTCAGCGCCGCCAGCGAAGTCAATGTCAGCACCTTCTTTCAAGGCAACATACGCTTTTTTCCAGTCGTTACGCTTTCCGAAACGGAAACCGGTACGCTTGGTTTTACCTTTAACTTTGACGGTACGTACGTTTTTGACTTCAACTTCAAAAAGTTTTTCGACAGCTGCTTTGATTTCGGCTTTTGTCGCATCAACAGCAACTTTGAATACAACAGTGTTGTTGCCTTCAGCAGTCATTGTCGACTTTTCCGAAACGTGAGGTGCTACAATCACATTAAGCAAACGTTCTTCGCGCATCATGATAACACCTCCTCAAGCTGCTTGACGGCGTCTGCAGTCATCAATACTTTTTCGAAAGCAATCAGACTGACAGGGTCGATACCCTGAACGTCACGCACGTCGACTTTATGCAAGTTGCGAGACGCTAAGAATAGGTTCTCATCAACTTCTTTGGTCACGATTAAAACGTCATTCATATCCATTTCTTTAAGCTTCGCAGCCAGTTGCTTCGTTTTTGGCGCTTCAACACCAAACTTCTCAACAACGACCAAACGCTCTTGGCGAATGAGCTCTGAAAGGATGCTTTTAATCGCACCACGGTACATTTTCTTGTTAACTTTCTGGGTGTGATTTTGCGGTTTAGCCGCAAACGTTGCACCACCAGAACGCCAGATTGGACTACGGATAGTACCCGCACGAGCACGACCAGTCCCTTTTTGACGCCAAGGTTTCTTACCGCCACCTGCTACTTCAGAACGAGTCTTCTGAGCTTTAGTGCCCTGACGAGCACCTGCAGCGTATGCTACAACTACTTGATGGACAAGGGCTTCATTAAACTCACGTCCAAAGGTAGCTTCGGAAACCTCAAGACCGCCTTTTGCGTCTTTCAATGTTAATTCCATCACTATTCTCCTCAGACGTTATGCCTTGACCGCAGGTTTAACGATAACATCACCACCGGTTGCTCCCGGTACCGCACCTTTTATTAATAAAAGATTGCGCTCTGCATCAACTCGAACGAGTTCAAGTGATTGCGTAGTGACTTGTTCATTACCCATTTGGCCAGCCATTTTTTTGCCTTTGAATACTTTACCAGGCGACTGGTTTTGACCGATTGAACCCGGCGCACGGTGAGCCAATGAGTTACCGTGAGTAGCGTCCTGGGTACGGAAGTTCCAGCGCTTAACAGCACCAGCAAAACCTTTACCTTTTGAAGTACCAGTAACGTCTACTTTCTTAACTTCTGCCAAAACTTCAACAGTCAGTTCTGCGCCAACTGCGTAGTCTTCGCCTTCGCCATTTTCCAGGCGGAATTCCCAAAGACCACGACCTGCCTCAGTACCAGCTTTAGCGAAGTGACCCGCTAAAGGCTTGGTTACGCGGCTTGCTTTCTTCTCGCCTGTGGTCACTTGAAGGGCACGATAACCGTCTGTTTCCTCAGATTTAATCTGAGTCACACGGTTCGCCAGCACTTCGATCACAGTAACAGGAACAGAAGCGCCGTCTTCCTGGAAGACACGCGTCATTCCTACTTTACGACCGACTAGACCTATAGCCATTGTTAAAACCTCTCGTGTGTAATCCTATTACTGCCCACTTAACCCAAGCTGATTTGTACATCAACACCAGCTGCCAAATCTAAACGCATAAGCGCGTCTACGGTTTTGTCAGTTGGGTCCATGATGTCAATCAGACGCTTGTGGGTGCGGATTTCGTACTGGTCACGCGCGTCTTTATTCACGTGTGGGGAAGTCAGCACGGTGAAGCGTTCTTTCCGTGTTGGCAGTGGGATAGGACCACGTACCTGAGCACCAGTGCGTTTTGCAGTTTCTACGATCTCTGCAGTCGACTGGTCGATCAGACGGTGATCGAACGCTTTCAAACGAATCCGAATTCTTTGATTAGCCATAAATAAATCAAAGCCTCAATAAAAAAGAGCATTTAAAAAAGAGCACAGAAAACCGCAACCTCCCTGGCACATACCGGGGGTGCGATATTCTACGTCAACCGTTCAGTCCCCAATCGGGACTGTTGTCGAACCCCAATAAATAAAAAGCTTTCGCTAAAAATTCATGGAGTGGCCGCGAATTATACGGATTCGCGGCCTTGTGTCAAGACTTAAAAGCTCTTAATTAGTGTCCTTCAGCGTAATCTTCGACCGCTTTCCAAACACGCATTAAGTTTTCGCCGAGAATCATTTGTATTTCTTTCTCAGAGTAACCACGATCAAGCAGTCCCTGAACCAGGTTTGGGTAGTCTGAAACATCTTTTAATCCAACCGGGAGAGAGTCCCCTACTCCATCGTAATCAGAGCCCACCCCAATGTGTTCAACACCAATAAGCGCTTTTACATGGTCAATATGGTCCAGTACCGTTTCCAGTGTTGCGAACGGATACGGGTTATTTGCTTCAATGTCAGCGATGCGACGCTTCGCTTCTTCGCTATCGGCTCCATACTGCTCTTTCACGGCGCTAATACGTTTTTTCATCATGTCGCGGTAGCGGTTAGCCTGTTCCGCAAGAAATGACGAGCCAAAGTTAATTTGAATCACACCTTCATTTTCAGCCAAAGCTTTAAGCATGTCGTCGCTCATATTACGCTCAAAACCTGGTGTGTACTTACGTAACGATGAGTGAGAGGCAATAACAGGCACTTCACTAATTTCAACAGCCTGGTAAAACGCATCGTCTGAAATGTGAGAGACATCAACCATCACCCCCACTTTGTTCATTTCTTTGACGAGCTTCTTACCAAAAGGACTTAAACCATCCCATTGGCGGCGTATGTCGTACGATGAGTCTGAAATGTGGTTTGACAGCGAGTGAGCTAACGTAATGTAGCGAATACCACGCTCATAGAACATGTGTAGGTTATCCAAGTCACCTTCTATGGGGGTTCCGTTTTCCATGCCCAGCGCTATCGACATTAAGCCTTTTTCCTTATTCGCACGAATATCGTCAGTGCTATATGCCATCGCAAATTTATCAGGGGCACGCGCAACCAATGCTTCCATGCCATCGATCAATTCATGTGCCAACTGAACACTGCCACCACTTTCTTCATAAGAGGCTGGTATATAAATGGACATAAATGGCGCATCGAGGCCACCTTCTACCGCTCTTGGGTAATCGAAATCACCGTCCTTGGTTGCAACGGATACGTCGTCCCATTTGTCACGGATGCGATACGGAACATCAATATGCGTATCCACGAGCAAATACTCATGCGCTAAATTGATTGCTTTTTCAGAAGCTTGATATTGGGTTTCTTGTTCGTTCGATGATGATTGGCTGGCCGTTGCACAACCGGTTACAGCAACCAAAATGGATGCGGCAAGTAATGACTTTAACATGCGTATTCCTCATTATTGTTTTTAGAGATACACGCAGATTAGCAAAAGTCTAACCTTGTCGCATCATTGATGCGCTCAATCCCATTGCAGCTCCGATAATTAACGTACCTATTACCGGAGCTGCTAACCAGCCAACCCACCAGGGCTCAAAGATAATCATGCTTCACCCTACTGAATTTGCTTGGCTTTATTGTCTTCCGGAAGCTCTTCTTTAGACGACTCAGCAACCACAGTTGTCTCTAAAGAAAATGCTTCTGCCGCCCACTCTTGTAGTGACGCTACCGCCGAGTTTTTAATTAACTGCAAACTCTCTACTGTCATTTGAGTGACTTGCGTTTGTACCTCTTCCGACAAAGACATCTCCTGCTTGTCTGAAGCAAAAGCTGATGAACTGAACAACATAACACCACTGACTGCACCGATAATTAACGCTTTCATGAGGTTCTCCTTTGATTTAGTCATTGCGTTAGTTAAGTCGCTAAAACTAATTCAAAGGTTGTGCCAATTTTATAAGCTTTTGTTTTTAATTAGTTTATTTATATTTTGGCGCTTTAGAGATGAAAAGGAAGTGGTGAGAATCACCACTTATTAGTGAGTTTCCAAATGAGGTTTAAGCTTTTATGTCATTAATTCGCTTATCGGTTTTTTGTGATCATTTTTAAAGTCCAGGGCGCCCTTTAAAAGGGACTCGCCGCTTTGTGCTTTGGGGCCTTTAATGCTCAAATACTGCCGCCAACGCTTGCCCCCGGGAAGCCCCTGAAAAAGCCCAAGCATATGCCTGACAACATGCCAAGCTCTACCGCCGCTGGCAATATGCTTGTTAACGTAAGGGATCATTGCTTCGACGACCTCCTCACGGGAAACTGAGTTCGCCACGCAACCGAGAGTTTCGTCAAAAGACGTTAATAGCCAAGGGTTTTGGTAAGCCGCTCTGCCAACCATCACGCCATGGACATTCCGTAAATGGTTAACAATGCTTTCCGTTGTTTTAATACCGCCATTTATTGCAACAGGAAAGCCTTTATAGCGCTCCTGAGCTTTATAAACCCGGTCATACTGCAGCTCCGGAATATCTCTGTTTTCTTTCGGGCTAAGTCCCTGAAGCCAGGCTTTTCGAGCATGCAGGGTCAGTTGGTCAACTCCAGCGTCCACAACAGAGTCAGTGAACGCATAAAGGAAGTCATCGCTGTCATAGTCGTCAATACCCAACCGAGTTTTGACGGTTACCGGAATATCGACTGCTTTTTTCATGGCTTTTACACAGTCTGCGACAGCTGCAGGCTCTGCCATTAAACAAGCACCAAAGCTACCATTTTGAACACGATCAGATGGACAGCCCACATTAATATTAACTTCATTGTAGCCACGCTCTTGAGCTAAAGCTGCGCATCGAGCCATATCTTCAGGATTACAGCCGCCAAGTTGCAGAGCCACGGGATTCTCTTCTTCGTTATAAGCTAAGAAGTCCTGTTTACCGTGTATAATTGCGCCTGTTGTCACCATTTCAGTATAAAGCAAGGTTTCTTTCGTGAGTAAACGATGAAAGTAACGGCAATGACGATCGGTCCAATCCAGCATCGGAGCCACTGATAATCTGTAATTGTAAGCTGTTGCCACTGCCGGTATTCCTTATTTACTACTGTCAAACTGAGCGCCCTATTCTATCGTAAACCACGGCTTATATCAGCACAGAAATTAGTAAGGATGAGTCGTGTCCAGACTTAAGGTAAAAGCCTTTCACTTAACCACAAAACTCACTACAATGGCTTTAACTTTTTTTAAATATCCAGGCTAATGACTCGTCAAGAAGCGCAACGACTAATTCGAAAAGCTGAAGTTCTTTGTCAAAAACGAGGAGCAAGGCTAACCACCGCCCGACGTGAGGTTTTCACTATTTTAGCCGAACAGTCCGGAGCCATTGGTGCCTATGACTTACTCGACCAACTTCGGGAAGTGATACCCAACGCCAAACCTCCAACCATTTACAGAGCGTTAGACTTTCTTCAGGAACAAGGTTTTGTTCACAAAATAACGTCGTCTAACAGCTTTGTTCTCTGTACGCATTTCGATCATCAACACCCAGTGCAAATGCTTATTTGTGACTCTTGCGGTGATGTTCAGGAAATTCAATCTGAAGGGGTATACGACGAGCTAAAGCACCAGGCCGAAGCTCAAGGGTTTAAGGTTGAACAGCAAACAATAGAAGCACATGGCTTGTGCACTAAATGCCATTAAAATAAAAACTAAACAGGTCTTTACTATGAAGTTATATCTATATGCGCTAACGGCGACGGTTTTATTGGCGACTAGCCAAGCAAGCCATGCTCAGGCATTTGAAGATAAGTTTCGTCAGCTGAATGACGATAAATTTCGCAGTCCGAACGTTTATCGCACAGCTTCTGGTGCTCCGGGGCACGAGTATTGGCAGCAAGAAGCTGACTATCATATAAAAGTACAGTTGGATGATGAGAATCAGAGCATTACTGCTCAAAGTACCATCACCTACACCAATAACTCACCTGATACTTTGCGCTATTTGTGGGTTCAGCTTGACCAAAACCGGTTCCGCAAAGACTCCATAGGCCCCCAGTCAGACAGCACCAGCAAGCCTGAGCGAATTAGCTTTTCCCGTATGGAAAGCATGATGACCCAGGAAAGTTTTCCAGCAGGGTACGAGCTGACAGAAATTAGCTATGACAACGGTGAGCCACTCTCTCATTATGTCAACGATACAATGCTGCGTTTGGACTTAGACGAGCCGTTAGAAAGTAGTGAAAGCGTCACTTTTAATATCAACTGGGCTTTTAACATCATCGAAGCCGACGTGCTCGGTGGTCGTGGTGGTTACGAGTATTTCGAAGACGATGGTAACTACCTGTATGAAATGGCACAGTGGTTCCCTCGCATGGCCGCTTACTACGATGTTGAAGGCTGGCAGAATAAACAATTTGTTGGCAACGGTGAGTTTGCACTAGAGTTTGGTGACTACCGTGTTGAAATTACCGTTCCTGCCGACCATGTTGTCGCATCAACCGGCGTTCTACAAAATCCGAATGAGGTGCTAACTTCGACCCAGCGTCAGCGTTTAGAGCTAGCCCGTAATTCAGATGAGCCTGTCAAAATAGTTACTCAAGAAGAAGCTTTAGAGAACGAAAAGGAAGGCACAGACGACACCAAAACCTGGGTTTTCGAAGCCGACAAAGTGCGCGACTTTGCCTGGGCTTCTTCTCGCAAATTTATTTGGGATGCACAGGGCTATAAAAAGAATGACACTGATGTCATGGCAATGTCATTTTATCCTGAAGAAGGGAACCCGCTTTGGGAGCGCTATTCGACAGCATCGATTATTCATACCATTGAACATTACAACGACTATAGCTTTGACTATCCATACCCGGTCGCTATTTCTGTAAATGGACCAGTCGGTGGTATGGAGTACCCAATGATAACCTTCAACGGGCCTCGTCCTTACGTCGATGAAGAATCCGGAGAGAAATACTATTCAGCGCGTACTAAGTACGGGCTCATTTCAGTTATCATTCATGAAATTGGTCATATTTATTTCCCAATGATAGTGAATACCGACGAACGTCAGTGGACTTGGATGGACGAAGGTATTAATACTTACCTACAGTTCCTGGCTGAACAAAAGTGGGAAAAAGACTACCCGTCCTGGCGGGGTGAGCCGCGCAATATTACCCGTTATATGGCAAGCGCTAACCAAATGCCAATAATGACCAACTCAGAGTCGATACTCCAATTCGGCAATAACGCCTACGGTAAGCCTGCAACTGCTCTCAATATTTTGCGTGAAACCATTGTCGGCCGCGAATTGTTTGATTTCGCATTCCGTGAGTACGCTCACCGTTGGAAGTTCAAACGCCCAACCCCAGAGGATTTATTCAGAACATTAGAAGATGCCTCTGGCGTTGATTTGGACTGGTTCTGGCGCGGCTGGTTTTATTCTACTGACCATGTAGATATTTCGTTGGATAAAGTGCATTTACTGACAATAAACACGCAAGACCCTGAAGTGGAAAAAGCGTGGCAGCGGGAGCAAAAAGAACAAGAGCCAACTTCGTTAACAACGAAGCGTAATGCCGATGTCAATTATAAAATTCATCAGCAGCCCCACCTGGCCGACTTCTATAACGAGAATGACGAGTTTACCGTCACGAATGCCGATAGAAACGAATACAACGAGCTGTTAAAAGGACTGAACGAAGAGCAAAAAGCAATGCTCGAAAATGGCAGTAACTTCTATGTGCTCGACTTTTCGAATATCGGCGGCTTGGTTATGCCTATTTTGCTCGACTTGCACTATGAAGATGGCAGTAAAGAACATGTTCGTATTCCAGCGGAGATATGGCGCCGCTCTCCAGAGCAGGTTAGTAAGCTATTAATACGCGATAAAACCTTAACTCAGGTAGTCATTGACCCGAACTGGGAAACTGCCGACGTCGATACGACCAATAACTACTGGCCGGCACGTGCCGTTCCATCAAGAATTGAACTGTTCAAGCGCGACGACCGTAAAGACAGTTTAATGGAGCGTTATGATGAGAAGTTGAAGTCAGACGATGAAAGTTAAAGTTTTCGCCCTAGTAATCGGTGTTGTGCTGACGCTTCCTGCGTTAGCACATCGCTATTTTTTTGGACTAACCGAGATAAGCAGTAACCAAAACACCGGAGCCGTTGAGTTTGTTCATCAGTATACGTTACATGACGTTCAGCATGCGCTTAGCAAGTTAACAGGCGAGCGGTTTAGTCTAGATCAAGAAAACGCAGAGGCTGTGTTACAGCAATGGGTCACGGATAACTTCTCAGTCAAAAACACCAAAAGCGAAGAAGCGAGCCTGAAGTGGGTTGGTTTTGAAGCCGACTATCAGAAAATATGGGTCTACCAAGAGCTACCTAAGCAAAAAAATCTGTGCGGATGGGAAGTCTCTAATACCCTGTTATTCGACAGTTTTTCCGCGCAAGTGAATACTGTCAACGTTGTTGATAGGTACGGTAACCGTAGCCTGATATTAACGGATGAAAACAGAACTGATATCATTAACTGCCAGAAAGACAGTAAGGAATAAATAATGAATGCCGAGTTTGTAAACCCATTTCTTCAAGCGTTGCAAAATGTCTTGTCGATGATGGCTCAAATGGAATTGAAACCTGGGAAGGCTCAGTTAAAAAAAGATGAGTATGCCCGTGGCGATGTATCGGGGATTATCGGCATGGTCGGTCCTCAAGTTAAGGGATCTTTTTCGATTTCTTTTGAAGAGAACCTCGCTTGCGAAATCATGAATAAGATGCTCGGCGAGCTGCCTGACAGTATAAACGAAGACGTCTGCGACATGGTGGGTGAAATTACCAATATGGTGACAGGTGGCGCTAAGAAGACCTTAGGTGAAAACGGATACGACTTTGATATGGCAACGCCGATAGTCGTGTCAGGAAAAGACCACACTATTTCACATAAGTCTGAAGGCTCGAAACTTATAATGCCGTTCAACCACGTTGCCGGCAAAGCCTACATCGAAATTTGCTTCGACAAAATAAAGTAACGCAGAACGACGACTAATATCGGTCGTCGTCTGCAGCACGGGCATAATTGTCGAACCTCGATAAGTGCCCGTGGAATTTCAAATCGACCTTCCCGATAGGTCCGTTACGCTGCTTACCAATAATAATTTCGGCCATACCTTTTTCAGCAGAATCAGGGTGATACACCTCATCTCGGTAAATAAACATAATAACGTCCGCATCCTGCTCTATTGAGCCGGACTCACGCAAGTCCGAATTAACCGGACGCTTATCTGAGCGTTGTTCTAGTGAGCGGTTTAGCTGTGACAATGCAACGACCGGTACCTCTAACTCTTTCGCTAAAGACTTTAATGACCTCGATATTTCCGCAATTTCAAGCGTTCGGTTTTCAGACATACCCGGGACAGTCATAAGCTGAAGGTAATCGACCATGATCATAGAAAGCCCTTTATGCTCCCTATGAACACGACGCGCACGAGACCTGACTTCCGTCGGCGTTAATCCCGATGAGTCATCAATATAGATATTATTTCTATCGTTAAGCATATTCATGACCGACGCTATTCTGGCCCAGTCATCATCTTCCAGTTTACCCGTTCTCACTTTGTTCTGATCAACGCGGCTTAACGACGCTAACATACGCATCATCAGCTGCTCTGCAGGCATCTCTAAGCTAAATACCAGTACTGGCTTATCGTCATTAAGTGCAATGTTCTCGGCCAAGTTCATGGCAAAGGTCGTTTTACCCATCGACGGGCGGGCAGCAACGATAACCAAGTCAGACGGCTGTAAACCTGCCGTCATTTGGTCCAAATCTGTAAAGCCAGTCGAAACACCGGTCACACCATTGTTGTTCTTGAGCTTACTGAGTTGCTCTATTTTTCCTACAGTACGCTCAAGAATCTGATTAATACCTTGTGGCCCTTCGCTTGAGCTTACTCGTTTTTCCGCAATTTTAAACACTTTAGATTCGGCGAGATCCAATAACTCGGCACTGCTTCTGCCCTGGGTGTCATAACCCGACTCGGCAATGTCATTAGCCGCCCCTATCATTTCGCGCAGAATTGCGCGCTCTCTGACAATATTGGCATAAGCAAGTATATTCGCAGCACTCGGAGTGTTCTTGGCGATTTCACCAAGATAGGCGAACCCCCCAATCTGCTCTAGCTCACCGGCTGTTTCTAAAGACTCAGAGACCGTTACAAGATCCATAGGCTGGCTGCGCTGCGCCAGCTCATTCATTGCTTTGAATATTAAGCGATGCGCGCGATGGTAGAAATCTTCCGAAATGACGCTGCCGGCAACACTGTCCCATGCGTCGTTATCAAGCATAAGGCCGCCTAAAACCGACTGCTCAGCCTCTATGGAATGAGGCGCAGAGCGCAGTGCTTCCACCGATGCATCACGTTTTCTTGCTGTTTCTGCCATCCGAAAAACCTAAGATAGGAAATAAAAAAGAGGGGAGTACTATACAAAATCCCCTCTTAATTAGAAAGCAAGTTTGCCGATGAAACTAGTCTTTGCTTAACGTTATTTCACCGCTGACTGTTGTGGCAGAGACATCCGCCGTTGCATCGCCGAGTTTAAATTCTAATGTTGATGATGGACCCCATTCAGCTTTTTCTACTTTCTCATCGGTTAAACGATTAGTGATTTTTCCACCCGCGTTTGATTTGATGGAGAAATTAGCATGTAAGTCACCCCGCCATTCAAAGTCTAAGTCGCCACTGACTGACTTGGCTTCGACTCGAGCAGACTCTGCCAGTCCTGAGGTCAACTGTGCATCGCCGCTCACGGTTGTCATTTTAGCGTGACTTAAAATGCCAAGTGTTGCGTTAATATCACCCGAGACAGACTGCATAGTAATGTCTGACAGACTATCAGATTCGACAATGATATCGCCGCTAACCGCCTGATAGGAGCCTTCAGCAGACGTATTTTCCGTATCCGTTATGTCTCCGCTGACTGTCTCGAAACTGCCGTTACCACTCGCTCGTTTTGAATTAATATTGCCACTCACCGTTTTCAGATGTATTAACCCACTAATGTCACTAACACTGATATTTCCACTCACCAGACGCACATCGAAATCGTTGGTAAAACCAGCAGCCAATACATCCATAGATACACCTTTAACATCGATATCCATTGACTCTGGTGCATACACTTTTAAATCTGATCCGTCTGAATCAGACGAAGAGAAACTAAAGCCTTTATTTTGAGGGGTTTTAACCTCTACATATAGGGTGTTCCCCCGTTTCTCAAAGATAAACTCTTCAGCTTCTTCATCAAGTGTTCCTACAACTCTTACACTGTCAGTTTCAGAGGTAATGAGCTCCAGCTTTCCTCGCATATTATCAATAGACAGTCTACTGGTTGGCGAAACCTCAAGCTCCTTGTCGACTTTGTCTTGTGCCAGAGCTGATGAAGTTATCAAAAGCAAAGCACTGGTTAATAGAGTTATTAATGTTTTCATGTCATTCTCCCGGTTAAATTTCTTTCAGTTGTTGACTCTGAGGCTAATATGACTGGCTCAGTAAAATTAACTTCCTGCTGAAAAGCTTTACATAAGGTATACCGAAGGCAAAAAAAAAGCTGCCCGGAGGCAGCTTTTTTTAATCGGTTAGTTGCCGAAATTACTCAGCAGCAACAACTTTCAAAGTGATGTTCGCAAATACATCTGCATGCAGGTGCAATTCAATGTCAAATTCACCAACTTCACGGATAGTTCCGTGAGGCATTAACACTTCGCTCTTCTTCACTTCAACGCCTGCTGCAGTTACTGCATCAGCGATGTCGCGAGTACCGATAGAGCCGAATAGTTTGCCTTCATCACCCGCTTTAGATTCGATAACAACTGCATCTAACGCATTAACTTTTTCAGCACGCGCTTCAGCTTCTGCTAAGTGCTCAGCTAATTTGGCTTCGTACTCAGCACGGCGCTGTTCGAACAGCTCGATGTTGCTTTTAGTTGCAGGTACTGCTTTTCCTTGTGGGAAAAGGAAGTTACGTGCATAACCAGATTTTACGCTTACTTGATCGCCAAGGCTTCCCAAGTTAGCAATTTTGTCTAATAAAATGATATTCATTTTCTCGCTACCTCTACTTTTGGTAATCGAACCGCGCTAGCTTACTGATGTGAATCAGTATAAGGCAGCAGTGACAAATAACGAGCACGCTTGATAGCGCGCGCTAACTGACGCTGATACTTAGCAGATGTTCCAGTAATACGGCTAGGAACGATTTTACCGGTTTCGGTAATGTAGTTCTTAAGCGTAGCGATGTCTTTGTAATCAATTTCTTTTACGCCGTCTGCTTTAAAGCGGCAGAACTTACGGCGACGGAAAAAACGAGCCATGATGGTCTCCTTAAATCAATTCTAGATGCTGAGCGTGAAGTACGAGACGCGGCGTACCGCTATTGTCTTCGTGTCTGTGCAGAAAGCCTTCTGCTAAGACTTCACAACCCACCGTCAATTTTTGTAACCAGTGTTGTAACCCTTCACCACTTAAAACGACTTGAATTCGCACATAAGACTGGCGACTCATACCCGCTTCGGGTTGCATCGACCGATGCTCAATAACTAACTGCAAATGTTCTATGCCTGATGGGCTAGTTTCCAGCTTTGCAGCTTTGCTTAAAGTTCCGGTTAAATGCAGTCGATTCATAGTGAATAGTCAGCTTGCTTTACGCAGCTTCACTGTCACCTTTGCGATCTTCCTTCGGCTTAGTCAGCGGCGAAGGTTCAGTAATCGCTTCTTTCTTACGCATGATCATGTTGCGTAATACTGCATCGTTAAAACGGAATGCAGTTTCAAGCTCTTCCACAACCTCTGCAGACGCTTCAACGTTCAAAAGAACATAGTGCGCTTTGTGCAGTTTGTTGATTGGGTAAGCCAATTGACGACGGCCCCAGTCTTCTAAACGATGGATTTGACCACCACCTTGCTTGATCGTTTCGCTATAGCGCTCGATCATGCCAGGTACTTGCTCGCTTTGGTCCGGGTGGACCATAAATACGATTTCGTAATGACGCATTACAGTTTCCTTTTGGTTCGTATAGCCTCGGTTCAGCTCAGCCGCACTGACATAGAAGCAAGGAACTCAACTAGTAGTTAATACAATGGCTGATTTAAGCCGCGCGATACTATCAAAAAAAAGCGCTGACCGCAACTTAGTCAGCGTCTTTATGAGCTTTTTCAATACGCGAGCTTAGGAGGGAGACGAGGCGGTCCGCTAATTCATTTGCAACGGCTTTCTCACCGCGAACGATTAAATGATCAGCCGCGCTGCCTTCTTTAAATACCGAGGCATCCAATTGAATACTGGTGTCGTCTTCTGTGACTTTCGTCTGAACTTGCCACTGCGACTCTTTCTCTTTAACAACATGCCATTCGTGCCTTACCTTTAAGCGGTTTTTAATGTCGATAACCAACTCTTCTGCAGCACGACTGTCTGCCTGTTCTACATTAAATGAGAACGACACAAAAGGTTTTGTTGAGCGCATCCACTCAGGACTATCCCAGTTTGGCGTCCAACTGATAAACAACACGGCAATCATTGCCAGAGCGATACCTACAGGTATCAGTTTTCGCTTAAGCTCCACTGCGCTGCCTCACCACTTCGAACAGACAAACACCACTAGCCACTGAAACATTTAAGCTGCTGACACTACCACTTAACGGTATTGAAACAAGCTCGTCACAAGTTTCGCGAGTCATGCGTCGCATGCCTTTTCCCTCGGCTCCCATCACTAAAGCTACGGGGCCTCTGTAATCAATATCATATAAAGACTGGGTGGCTTCGCCAGCGGTGCCGTAAACCCAAACACCTTTTTCCTGAAGGTCCCGCAGAGTTCTCGCCAAGTTAGTAACAACCACTAAAGGAACCTGCTCCGCAGCACCAGAGGCGACTTTTCTTACTGTCGGTGTAATTTGCGCAGACTTGTCCTTAGGCACAATCACCCCAGTAACACCTGCAGCATCAGCAGTTCTCAGGCACGCCCCTAAATTATGAGGATCTGTCACACCGTCCAGCACTAAAAATAGCGCTGGTGCTTCCGAGCCGTCCAGAAGCTGAGCCAGGTCATGCTCTGTTAATGTCGGCGGCGAATGCACAGTTGCAACAACACCTTGATGGTTACCACCTTCAGCGCGTTTTTCCAACGCTTGCTTCGGCACCCATTGCGGTCGAATGCCAGCGGTATAACACTCATTAACAATTTCTTTAACCGACTCGTCCTGACGTTCTTTCGACACGTAAAGCTCGACTAATCGGTCGGGGTGGTTTTTCAAAATTGCCTTAACGGCATGCAAACCAAAAACGGTAACTTTCTGACTCATTGTTTATTTCCGGTTTTTATTGCGAGAGCCCTTTTTACGCTGGCCTCCGCGCTTATTTTTTGAAGGCCGACTGCCCTTAGGTTTACCAGCCCCTTTCTTAGGCATATCACGTTTTTTACCACTTGGGCTTGTCGCTTCCAGTAAGCTCAAGTCAATTTTTCGATCGTCCAGATTCACGTCTTTCACTTTGACTTTAACACTGTCCCCCAAACGGAACACGCTATGACTATTTTCCCCTATCAGCATGCCTTTTTGCTGGTCGAAGTGATAATAATCGTTGTCTAAGTTGCTTATGTGAACAAGACCATCAATTTGATAGTCGCTCAACCTAATAAACAGGCCAAAGTTTGTGACTGAGGATATTACGCCTTCAAACTCCATGCCTATGTGATCAAGCATGAACTCACACTTCAGCCACTCATCGACTTGACGGGTCGCATCATCAGCACGACGCTCGGTCATAGAAGTATGCACGCCCAGTTCATCTAACTGTGTTTCTGAATACGACCAAGCACCAACTAAGCCTTTATCACTGCCATTTTGCTTGCGAACTATCGACTTAATGGCTCGATGCAAAATTAGATCAGGGTAACGGCGAATTGGCGATGTAAAGTGTGCGTATGATTTCAGTGCTAAACCGAAGTGCCCTTTGTTTTCCGGTTGATACACCGCTTGCTGCATTGAGCGCAGTAGCATGGTTTCTATCAACTCGTGATCCTGACGGTCTTTCACTTCTTCCAGCAGCTTCGCATAGTCTCTTGGGGTAGGTTCTTCTCCGCCCCCTAAGTTGAGACCGAGTTCACCAAGAAATGCTCGAAAGCTGGTTAGACGCTCGTCGCTCGGTGTCTCGTGAACACGGAATAAGGCGCCCACTTCCTTGTCAGATTCAATCAATTGAGCCGCTGCAACGTTCGCCATAATCATGCACTCTTCAATAATTTTATGTGCAACATGGCGTTTAACAGGCTCAATACGATCAATTTTACGTTGAGCGTTGAATATAAAGCGCGTTTCCTGGGTATCAAACTCAATAGCAGAACGACGCTTACGTGCAGCGCTTAACGCGTTATAGAGTTTTCTAAGTTCCTCTATGTTTTCAAGAACCGGTTCATACTGCTCTCGTAATGCTTTGTCGCCATCGAGAATGTCTTTAACTTTGTCATAAGTGAGTCGCGCATGGCTTTTCATAACAGCGGGGTAAAACTTCGACGTTTTTAACTTACCACGCGGCCCCAGCTCCATTTCAGCGACCATGCATAAACGATCAACGTCAGGGTTTAATGAGCACAGGCCATTTGACAGCTTCTCCGGCAGCATCGGAATAACGTTATTCGGGAAGTAAACAGAATTGCCACGTTCTGTCGCAGATTTATCGAGTACCGTATCCGGACGAACATAATAAGAAACGTCAGCAATAGCGACCCACAAGCGCCAGCCCTTTTCTTCAGGTATACAGCAAACCGCGTCATCAAAGTCACGAGAGTCTGCGCCATCGATAGTAATTAATGGCAATTCACGTAAATCGACACGACCTTCATAGGCTTCTTTCGGCACCTCTTCACTGTACTTTGACAGTTCACTGTCTATTCCCTCTGGCCACTCATTTGGGATATCGTGCTCACGTATGGCCACTTCAATTTCCATACCCGGTGCCATATGTTCACCCAATACTTCGGTAACATGGCCAATAGGGCTGGTACGACGACTGGGACGTCGGGTGATTTCAACAACCACTAACTGGCCATGGCGAGCGCCATTTTTGTCGGCATCTGGAATTAAAATATCCTGACTAATGCGGTTATCGTCGGGAACAACTATGCCCAGATCATGCTCAATAAAGTAACGACCAACGATATTGCGATCCCGCGGTTCCGTTACCCGAACAATGCGTCCTTCTGTTTTCCCTCGGTTGTCTTTACCACTTTTTTTAACTAAAACCCGGTCACCATGCAGGACTGAATACATTTGATGGTGCGGTATAAATAAATCCGGCCCGCCTTCATCAGGCTGACAAAAGCCAAAACCATCTTTGTGGCCAATAATACGGCCTTTAATTAAGTCCATGCGCTCGGGTATTCCGTAGGCATTGGCCTTACTGTATATCAGCTGCCCATCGCGCTCCATAGCACGCAAGCGTCGCTTTAAGCCAACCGCCTGACGTTCGTCATCGAGTTTGAAAACACGGATAAATTCCTCAAAAGGCACCGGCTTGCGGTTGTCTTTCACTAACTGAAGTAGCTGCTCTCGGCTTGGAATTTCAACTTCGTATTCGGGCACTGTTTTATTGTCTGACATAGAATCCTATTTACTGTTGTTCGGTTAAATTACCGATGCCCAACAGTATACGTGCTGTGGAAAGGATTGTCAGTGTTGGAAGAAAATAACCCGATATGACAGCCGTCAGACCGGGCTATTTGAGTGTTTTTTAGAGGGGAATTAAAGAGACTCTAGCTCTTTTTCCAGCTCTTTCATTGCTTTTTGAGTACGAAACTCTTCATAGAGCGCCGCTTTAGATTGTGGATCAAGCTGACGGTTTGACTCATCAACTAAAGTATCAAAAGTTTCACGAGTGTCTTCTTTCACAACTAAAGCACACAAATACTTTTTACCATCAATTTGCGCTAACGAAATTTCTTCCGGCGTTGAACCTTCTAGAGTTTCGCTGGAAACTTGTTTAGTGACCTGCTCAAATGTCGAACCAACATCACTTTTGCCTTCAGCCTGAAGCTTGCGGTTATATAACTTATCTAACACACTCGCCTTTATGCTGATTTGTTGCGCCATATCCGCTCGTGCAGCAGCCACAGCTTGTGGTCTATCTACGGCCATATTTCCTGACCAGTCTACACACGCTGATGAAGCTAGCCCTTTGTCCGATTTAGGAAGAAACACCCAAGCAGGCGCTGAGTCTTGAGGATTTCCGGTCACAGACTGCATCTGCTGATTTGCCTGTGCCGACGACTTTTGCTCTTCTGTTTGTTCCGGTTGAGAGGCACAAGCAGCTAATGCAAAGCACACCCCTATGGTAATCAAATGTTTTTTCATAATTATAAACCCAATGTTTTTTGATAATGAGCTTCACGCTCAGTGACTTTTGTTAAATAATTCTTGGTTTCCGATGCCGGCAAATAAGTCATTAAATGCTCGTACACTTGCTTCGGTGACATTTGGTTCGCAGCTCTACTCGCTCTCGTCAATGAAGTGGTATTCGTCATTGCCCGCGCCACATTTCCCGGTCCAGTATTATAAGCCGCAATTGCCATATAAAAGCGAGACTGAGTATTGCGAACATCTTTAAAATAGCGGTTTATCAACAAATGAAAATAAACGCTGCCAGCCTGTATATTTCTATTCGGATCAAACAGGTATTCAGGCGTTAGCAAGCGTTGTTGACCATGCAAAAAGCCAGTGATGTCTTTTCCTGCTGACGTAGGAACTATCTGCATTAAGCCAAAAGCAGGAATGTGAGAACGGGCCAGCGGGTTAAAGCTAGATTCAGTATGGATAACAGCTATAACTAACTCGGTTGGGAGCCCCCATTGACGCGCGTAAGTCTCTGCTGCCGGTAGTACTCGTTTTACGCGATCTGATACCGCAGCGTCTGGCATCTTGATAGTCACTGAGGCTCGTTTACCGGAGCGCTGTACTTTTTGCTGAGACAAGTCCTGCGCCTCGACCTTTCTGCCTAGCAAAGACTCAGATTTCTGTGGTTGCTTTTGAGAGCGGCTATTAACACTCATGCCCGCATTGATTAAGACAGGATCGGACTCAACAGCTTCTTGCGCAGAGGTCTCATTCAACCGTTTAACTTCAGCTTTCGCAGTGTTTAATACATCCGCGTCGTCAGAGTCATCCAAAACTTCCACTGTAATAGTGTTGTTTTCATAATCGACGATGGTTCGACGACTTTTGTCGTCCGAATATTCAACCCAGCGTTTTTTATCAGGGAGCTTAGCGTCATCCCACTTTTCAGCAACTTCCTTACGATACGCTTGCTCGGCTTCCCGCCAACGCTCAACAAACGCCTGAAATTCCTGCTCACGTTTATCCTGGAACTCCTGAAACTCAGTCTGCTGCTCTTTAAGGTACTGCTCAAATTCAGCATCGTCCTGTGCAACCGTACTAAAAACGCTGAGACTAAAAATAGCTAGATAAATCGTCGGCTTTTTCAGCATCTTCCCGCTCCTTTTGTTCTTCAGCATTCAGCTTTAATTGACGGCACTCCACTGAGTCGCAGCTACTGGTTAAGTCAATCACTGATTGCCAACGGCCATCAGAAAACCAAATTGATGACACTGCGTATTTTGCAGCATTCATGATCAATGCACTGTCATTAAGGTTAGTGTCTAAATAGCCTAGACGTTGCTCCTCGGGCGCCAGCTTCGCGATTAACGCCACTGCATCGGCAGAAGAATACGAGTGTGATAAAGCTTCTTTAAGAAAAGGCTTTATCTGTTCAAGCTCGCCCTGTTCGACCAAAAACCATGCTGCTCTTACCGATAAGCCGGCGATATTCAATGACCAATCACTGACTTGTGACTCCCCCGTACAATGCAGCCACCCGGACTCATTCCATGAGTTAAACTTCTCAATGTCTGCTCGAAGAAATGAAACCTCACCAGGCACGCTAAGGCCAACACGTTCACTCAGACGTTCTCTAACTTCGGCTCTAAGAGGTAAAGTCAATGCTGACCGACAAGCTTTTTGCCAGGCCTGGCTTGGTAATTTCGAGTCAGTTCGCACTCTAGCTTCGCCGTCTGAAATCTCTTTTTCAAACCGACTCAGCTCTGGTGGCTCTGAAGCTATAGCAAGCTGGGACAAAAGCCCCAGCGATGCAATAAACCACTTCATTATAGGTTATCTTCGTCAGACACCTTACCTGACGCCCCTTGAGGGTTCGCCGCTTCGTCGTTTTGGCCACCATAAACTCGAATATTCCGACCTGAATTGCTTGGATTAGCTGTACCGCCGGCTTCCATTTCGCGTTTAGCTTCGCGAGACACCGCTTCTAAAGAAGGAGAATAAACGGATACGGTATACATCCAATGACCATCTTCGCTCGCAAAGCTCCGGTTACTGACGCCCGGAGGCAGTTGACCTTTAGTGACAGCGCCATATTCATCAGACATTTTCAATTGATTAAGGAAGACAGTACGTTCGCTATCCAGTTTTTTTGCAGTTGTCGGATCTTCTAAGCGCGGATCACCGCCGTATTCAAACTGCTGATTTGACTCCACTTGATCTTCGCTGAAGCTGCCTTTCCAATAAACTTCATCGCCCTGCATAGTGCCAATAAGCGCGCTGTTTGCTCGGCTTTGTGACTGGCGTTTAGCCGCATCTTTCAGGCGTCTTGCAACACGCGGGTTATCGTTATCGCGAATAATTGCAGAGCCATAACCCATTAAAATAATTTCGCCGGTGTCAGCATGGGTTAGGATTTTCGCTCCCATTGGCGGCAAAACACCACTGTTAATATCTGCAACTACTTGCTTAAATACTTCATTCGGGTTTGTCGTTACGGCAACAGCGCCATGGCTGTCACGAATTTGCGCGCGTGTTTTAGGTGTTGAAATTAAGCTAACTCGAACTGTCTTTTCATCAACGTTGTCATAAACATCGAAAGTGACATAGCCAGATAAAGAGCCAGATACAGAGTCAATGCAATTCTCTTGCATAGTCGTTGATTCATTAGTAACCGAGTCAGAACCCGTTTGGATATCATCCAATACGGTTTGAACAGCGTTCTCACATTCCTGTTGAATGCCATTCATATTTTCAATAAGCTGCTTCTTCGCAATTAGCGCGGCTTGGTTGTATGCGCCACGCTTCGATAACAGCGTCGCATTCATATTGTCGTAGGTGTTATAACTAGAACTACCGATAGACAAAATCCCGGTTCCGCTGCCAACCTGAACTAAACGAATACCATCCTGGTTTTCATCTACAAGCTGTTGGTGAGCTGCTTTTACAGCCGTTTTCTCGTCTTTACCGACAACCACATTACCTTTAGTAACGACGTCGGCAGACTCCACATTTTCGCCAGGTCGGGCCGGAGTCATATCTGTTAAGTCAAAGTCTTGTGCAAATGTTGGCAACGCAGCCAATAACGCTAAAGTTAAGAGTGAACGTTTCATTATTTATTTTCCTTAATCAAACCGAATAGTAAATTCATTGTTTATTTGAGCTTTGGGCAGGCTTTGTGCTGCTATTGGTCGTACCGACTGATGCAGAGCAGCAACAAGTTCACCGGTTGCTCCGGCATATCGCAAACTGGCTTTGTAATAGTCCCCCTGACTATTCACAACTACGTCTTTCACACCGCCCAGTGTCGACAAAATAGAAGACAGTTTATCGGGCTGAGACAAGTAACGCGTATGTATAAAAATATCGCGAACCATGCCACCTTGTGCGACCACCTGATTAAACGACTTTTTCAGCGTTTTGCGCAGTGACTGCTGCTGTTCGGGAGTCGCCAGGTGCACATCAATAAGGTCGTGTTCGACCTGAGCACTTGTCGGCAACGACAATAAGCTTGGTTCATTTCGCCAAAGCCCGTATTGCTGACCCGATAAATCTTCTACCTTTACATTGAGCTGCAGTCGACTGTTAGCACCCCGTTCCCGAAGAACCGAGTCAGCTTTAATCACTAAATTAGCATGAGGGCTATATTCAATACCCTGCTCTGCAAGCCAGTCTTTCAGCAGGCTACTCAGTGGTTCCGGTGCTTGAACATTCACTCGCGGCGAACCAATAGCCATCAGCACATCATTCGCAGCCTGAGCAATAGGTTGCTTTTCCACCACAGCTTTAATTGTGACTTCAACGCCGTTATTAGGCAGTTCTCGACTGTTGAGCAAAGACCACTCTTTAACCAGTCCTTGCGACCTTGTATGTAATTGTTGAGAAATAACTTCGTTCACCGAGAACTCATCACCGCTCTCGCTCGACGACTCCTCGGTCGTTGAAAACTGAGTATTTTGCTGAGTCAGCCACATACCAACGACTTGTGAAACCGCACGTTTCAAGGCATCCATTTCAGCTTGGGTGCGTGCTGTGCGGCCGTTCTCGCTATCTGGCCACCCTTCGCCTATAACCGTCACTAACACATTCTCGGCTGCAGCATCCCAGTCACCGCCATCCGATTGTTCGCTCGATTTTGGCAAACTGCCTGTTTTTAAACGAACAGTGACACAAGTATCGCTGCCCTGAAGACGAGGAGCCGAAATATCAACAGGCATTTGCTGAATACTCATACCCTGCTGTTGCATGTCGCTCAATTTACGAACCCAGGATGACGTCTCCGTGTCGATATCTTCGCTTGAGGTTTGTTGCGCCAGCAACTTAGGGGACGATAAGAATTGCGCAACCTGCGACAAGGCATCCATTTTTGCCGACTCTATCGCAGGCGTTCCGCGCCCATAGGCGCAGGCTTCCGCTTCGAGACCGCGCATTGAGCTCAGAGAAATCTGAGCTAATGCGCTGCATGAAGCTACACTGGCTAGCACACCAAAACTAAGTGCTAGTTTCCTCATGTGCGAGACTCCAGGAATCCGGCCGGAGTACCAACTGAAACAGCGAAAATCTTAGTGCCATTTGACGGGCGATAGATTCCGTTCGCCGCTGAACGTTCCACTTGTTCAGCCAGGTCGCTATTCTTCCATACCGCTATTTCACCCACTGCACTGTTGCGAGAAGGGTTCACATTGGCCACGCCAATTGGCTCAACAAAGCCAGCTTCGTATTGAAAAATAATCATTGTCTCGTTGGGTAGTACACCGGCGTTCTGACCGCGGTCCAAACTCACCTGATTTCCTTTAATACCAAGGACCTGGGCCGTTGCTGGCATTTCAGAAAGCATACGTGTCAGCAAAATATCAATGCCACGAGACGTCATATCGTTAATCACCGCATTAACGTGCGCAGGGTCGTGGTAACGAAAGCCTGTTTCATAACGGTTATTCACCATGACGTATTTCAGCTCGTTACGCTCTCGCACATCTTCCGATTTAACACGAATCTTCCCTAAATTAGGGTAAGACATTAGCTCTCGTGTGAACGGGTTCAAAACAGCGGTTGTTAGCTCTAATGTGTAGTCCATCCAGCCGGTAATTGAGCCTTCACTTTTTACTGTGCGAAGAGTATCTAATTTGACAATAAAGTCAGGCTTTAGCGCTTTCTGGCTGCCAGCTCTTTCTGCTAAGGCCCTGGCTCCCTGCTGCTCCATGAAAATTTGTTTTTCTTGAGAAATAACATCGTCGTCACGCGTAATGATTCTGAAGCGGTTAATGCCCGCGAACTGATTCTCCAGCATAAATAGCAACTGCTTATCATCATACTCACGCAGAGCCTCTACGCCTTGACCTTCACCGCCCACATCGGTACCCGCAAAATACATACGAACGGTTGGTTTCTTAAGTGGACAGGCATCAGACTCAGTCGCTGGGTTAAACGTGCAGTTCTGCAGGCCTTGAGTATCGAAATACGCCGGTACTTTAATGTCTTCGCTATCAAAGTTATAAGCGCTACGTGCAACACTGGCATTTGACGCTCGGTTTGATACTTTCGCGGTTTGTGTTTGATCAGCTTGACGAGTCTGACAAGCACTTAGAGATAAAACAGCCAATGCTGTGATAGTGAGTTTCGTCACTAACTTCATAGTTCACTTCCTTTTTCAAAAAGCCAGTTTTGTATAGGGGTATCTAAAATAGCTCGCATTTGCTCCAGGGCATGGTTACGAGCTTGCTGGGTAGATGTTCCATTACCGACAACAGTAATATGCTCTTGCCGAAATACCCTAAAAGGTGAATGTGGTTGCGTTAATTCAACCATTAAGTCCAGTTTATGCTGGTGATTATTTTCTGATTGTCTTGTTCTGTGAGCAGGCTTCAGCTGCAACCATAAAACGGTTTCTGTCGCAGACGGTATTTGCTGATTAATAATTCCAACAAGGCTTTGCAAAGAGCTGTCAGCAATAACGCGAACACCATAGCGTTGCCATACCTTTGCAACAGCACTTAAATTCTCACGAAGTTTATTTTTAAGCGTGTCATTGGTAGCGCCTAAACCGGCCAAAGCTCTTTCAAGCCTTAATCCGTAGGCATTCGCCTCCCGGTACTTTAATGCCCAAAGCACCTTATCAACAGCAGGTGACTGAGCAGGAAAACTAAGCGTCGCTATCGGTGTAAGCTCATCCTCAAGAAAGCGAATCAGTTGCCTTTTACTGATAGTTGCCTGTACGTAGGTTACGCCTGATTTTTTATCAACAAACTGCTCACTCACGTTAACTTTATTTACATCGATTGAGAGTGTTTTACTGACAACTGACTGTTTAAAGTATTGGGATGTTTCTGCTTGTGTTTTTTCAAGAAAAGAAACGTTTTCAGCAGACATCGACTGACTGACCTGAGCAATAATTTCTGCTATTGCTGCGCGTTTTGCTTCAGAACTCGACGGACCGCTGCCAACAGCTGTCAGTTGCTCACTGGTATTTTCTGATTTGAAAATCCAGTCCGGCAGCTCTTGCGCGGTGATAGAAAAACTGAAGGTGGCCATAATTATGACCACCCAATAACGAATAGGCATTACCCTTTAGCTTCTAACTCGTCTTGAAGCGCATTAATGGCTTCAATGGTTTCTTGCTCTAGCGTAATAATTTCGTTGGCATCCGATGCTAAATCGATTTGATCTTTTGCGCGTAGAATAGCCAAGCCAAGGTTATTATCGGCGTTCTGTTCGTTACTGCTCATCCACCCTGACACCATACCTAAGCTGCCAGCTTTAGCGACAGTGGTAGAGTGCTCACTTAAAATGATAGCTGCTTGCGCTAATTGCACGGTGATGTCAGTCGCTAATTTAGTATTTTGCTCAGATACACCTTCGATTGCTGAATTGTAGGCTGCGAGCTTTGGACCAATTTTGTCATCTTCAGTCTCTGCTTTTTCGTCAAACGCAATAATCGCCGCTCTCAACTCTTCTTCAGACTTACCCTGATGAGCCGTCAAAAATGCTTGTACATCAACGTAGTTTTCCGTCTGAGTACGATACTCACCCATCACGTTGTATTGGCGCTCCAGGATAGAAGCACAGATATTTAAGAATTCATCGACACCCGGCTGAATTTCAACACGGTTAAACCCGAGCTCTTCCATTTGCACAGAAAGATCAGCAACGGCCTGGTTTCTGTCTAAAGTGGCGGCGTTTTCATTTGAAGTAGACATACACGCACTCAGTACAACAGCGGCTAGTGGTGCAACGATCCATTTTTTCATAATACTTTCCCTCAGAGGCTTTGAGCCAAATCAACATTTTTGTTACATAGGCTTAGTTAAGCCATAATGGTGAATGTAAAGAAAGCGTTAAGCAGGATCAATCAGTTTTTAAATTTTTTTTAAAACAGGATCGAGAAATCGACTCTCAAATGGCTGAAAGCGAGTAAGGGTAATAAGAGGTTTATTATGGTGGCGCTGGACGGACTTGAACCGTCACTCCCGAAGGAACCTGATTTTGAATCAGGCGTGTCTACCAATTCCACCACAGCGCCATTTTTTGCGAGGTGAAGTTACCAAGGAAGGCAACGGGTCGGGATTATACCCGCGATACTTAGCTAATCAAGCGAAAATTATCGAAAAGTGGTTTTCACCGCACTGACTGATGATTCATTAACCATATTGCTTGTAATCGGGAGTTAATGTCAGCCGGTATCCTCCGTGTTAATATAACGCCATCGATAACAGAGAACTCTCTACAATGACATTAAACGCTCAAGAATTACACGCCAGTTTTCCAAGCGCTGGTTTCCTCCGTCGCTTAGCCGCCTGGGTATACGATTTTTTAGTGGCTGTCGCTATTATCATGCTCTCCTCAGCGCTGGCGTTAGGCTTTACGGCAACCTTAACTGCACTGAATTGGGTCGAGCTCAGTGAAGAGATGGATCATGCCGGATGGCTTGCCCAGGGGCCCTGGTACAGCATCTATTTAATCGGTGTATTAGCTATCTTCTTTGGCTGGTTCTGGAAACGCTCGGGTCAAACCATTGGTATGAGAGCATGGCGTCTAAAATTACAAAATCGCGATGGCAGCCGCTTAACATTAAGGCAAACCATTATTCGTTTGCTGACTTGCTGTGCGGGGCTTGGGAACCTATGGGTTTTAGTCGACTTTAAAAATCGCCGAGCCTGGCATGACTATGCAGCAGGTACTGAAGTTGTGACCTTATCGAAAGAAGCTAATCAGCTATTTTACTGGAACGAGCTTTAGGGCTCGCTCCAGTGACTTTATTACCCTGCTTTCTTCTGCATAAAGTAAACAGCAAGAGCCGCAAATACAATACTGGGTAGTAACGCGCCAAGGAAAGCGGGCACTTGATAAACTTGTGCTAACGGCCCGAATATCTCATTACTGACATGAAAGCCGAAACCGGTAATAACCCCCATCAAAATACGAGCTCCCATAGTTGTTGAGCGAAGCGGTCCAAAAATAAAGGACAATGCGACCAACAACATAACCGCAACCGTTACTGGGGCAAGCAGCTTACGCCATAATGCGAGCTCATAGCGCTTGGCAGATTGCTGATTAAGCTCCAGGTAATTCAGATAGTCCAATAAACCAGAAACCGACAAAGATTCAGGCTTAATAGTTACAACGCCTAGCTTATCCGGCGTTAATGTCGACTGCCACTGCACACTATTTTTTCGAGTTGAACTGACACGACTTGCGCTCAGTTCTGTAATAACAACATCCTGCATACGCCATGCGCCGTTAGTAAACAGCGCAGTTTGGGCGTAAGTTGCTTTTTGAAGTTCACGGTTGCCATCAAAGTCGTAAATAATAACGTTATTAAGACGCCCGGTGTCTTCCACTTCGCCAATATTGATAAAGTCAGAACCGTCCTTTGCCCAAACACCCTGCTGAGCCGAAATTAAGCTACCACCAGAAATTTCCTGTGAGCGAATTGCACGACCTTTGGACTCCATAGGTGGGGCAACCCATTCACCAATCGCCATTACGGCAACCATCATAATAATGGCGACTTTCATAACGGCGGCGATAATATTCAGTCGTGAACGGCCGGCAGCAAGCATAACAACGAGCTCAGAGTTGCTCGCCAGCATACCGACACCAATCAAGCCGCCAAGTAGCGCCGCCATAGGGAAAAATAATTCCACGTCACGCGGTAAGCTGTAAAAAACAAATAACGCCGCATCCAGGGTATCGTAATTTCCCCGGCCAACGGCCTTTAACTGTTCAACAAAACGAATCAGCGAAGACAATCCGGTCAGTACCGCCAAACTCATTAATGAGGTTTTTAGTACCGTCAGGCCAATGTATTTATCCAGAATACTTAACATCGTTAACCCCGCTTATTCCGGACACTAAAACGTGACAAGAGCTTCAAGCCCAACGGTCGACCTTTACCGATTAAAATAAAGCCGAATATCAGCAAAATAAAATGGATCCACCAAAGGCCTACTACCGACGGTATCACGCCATCTCGCACTGCGGCCTTAGCGGCCATTAACACCAGAAAGTAGCCAAGGTAAATCAAGAAAGCCGGAGCCATGCGCGCAAATTTACCTTGTCTTGGATTTACGCGACTAAGCGGCACTGCAATTAACGTTAATAACGGCATAGCCAAAGGAATAGCAATACGCCATTGAAACTCTGCTACAGCCGCATTCCCCGGAGTTTCTAATAACTCCAGCGTAGAGTAATTTTCCAGTTTTCGTGCCTGACCGTCGGCTTCCTGCTCTTTTATTTGTAGGCGATAATTATCGAAGGTCATCGTCTGATAGCTACTTTGGTCACCGGCATAGCGGTTTCCCTCTCCCAGTTCCAGCCACTGAGAACCGCTGTCTTCGCTAATAACACGTCCAGTCTTCGCCATAACGACACTGCCCGCACGTAGCTCATTGCCTTCGTGACTATGTTGCGCAACAAAAACTTCTTGCAACTCGCCTTCTTCATTCACGTCTTGAACAAAGATAACCGCCTTTTGGTTACTGGCTTGCTGGAAGCGCCCCGGCATTAACGCCGTCAAACCGCTATCCGAACGAGCTTTTTCTTCAACTTGCTGCTCTTGCTCAAGCGCCCAGGGCACCGCCCATAAAGTCAGCGCCCCAGTCACCAATGCCAATACCAACGACAAGACCAAAGTTACCCTAGTAACATACCACTCGCTGACACCACAGGCGTGCAAAATAGTCATTTCGTTGTCAGCGTAGATACGCCCGTGGGCCAGCAAAATGCCTAAAAATAAACTCAAAGGAAGAATTAAAGCGAGTAGTGCCGGTAAATTCAGCGACAACAATTGAAAAATAACACTGCCGGGAATATCTCCCTCAGAGGCATCGGACAACACACGTACAAATTTCTGACTGACGAATATAGCCATCAGAATAAAGAGCACAGCAAGCTGCGACTTTAGTGTTTCACTGATTAAATACCGAAATATGCGCACTAATGTTCACTCATGTAACTTAGGTTTTTACTGGAATAGCTGCGATTTTTAAGTAAACTTGTTATTTTAACAACAAAATGTCTTAAGAGCTAAACTATAGCAGGCATTAAAGCCACCTGAAACAGGAGCACTGTCATGGAGTTCAGCGTCAAAAGTGGTAATCCGGAAAAACAACGTTCTGCGTGTATTGTCGTAGGTGTCTTTGAACCCCGCCGATTATCTGGTGTGGCTGAACAGCTGGACAAAGTCAGTGATGGCTATTTAAGCAATTTATTGCGCCGTGGTGATTTAGAAGGTAAGTCTGGACAAGTTCTTTTATTGCATCATGTTCCAAACATTTTAGCTGAACGGGTATTACTGGTTGGTTGCGGTAAAGAGCGTGAACTTGACGAGCGACAGTACCGCCAAATTATTGCGCGTACTATTAACACGTTAAATGAAACCGGCTCGATGGAAGCGGTATGCTTTCTAAGCGAGCTACACGTAAAAGGTCGTGATACCTACTGGAAAGTTAGACAAGCAGTTGAGGCTGCCCGGGCAACGCTATATAACTTTAACGAGCTCAAAAGTAAGAAAGAAGAGCCCCGCCGCCCGCTTCGCAAGTTAATCTTCAACGTTCCGAGCCGCAAAGAACTTACTTTGGGTGAACAAGCGGTTCAACATGGGCTGGCAGTATCAGCGGGAATGGATGTATGCCGAAATGTGGCAAATATGCCACCGAACATTTGTACACCTCGTTACCTGGCCGAGCAGGCTGCAAAAATGGCAGAAGGCTACGATAACCTAAGCGTCACGACGGTTGAAGAAGCCGAAATGGAAAAGCTCGGTATGAATGCCTATTTAGCCGTTGGTCGAGGCTCTGAACATGAGTCAGTACTGACTTTAATGCATTATAAAGGTGCCCCTGACGATCAAGCCCCCGTTGTTCTTGTCGGTAAAGGCCTGACATTCGACTCCGGTGGTATATCAATAAAGCCGTCCGCTAATATGGATGAAATGAAATACGATATGGGCGGTGCAGCCGGCGTATTGGGTGCTATGCAAGCTTTGGCCGAACTGCAACTGCCTATTAACGTGATTGGTGCGGTCGCTGGATGTGAGAATATGCCGGACGGCAAAGCCTATCGCCCCGGCGATATTCTTACGACCATGAGCGGGCAAACCGTAGAAGTCCTCAATACTGACGCGGAAGGCCGACTGGTGTTGTGCGATACACTGACTTACGTTGAACGTTTTGAGCCAGACTCTGTTATCGACTTAGCAACACTCACAGGCGCCTGCGTTATCGCTCTGGGCAGTCACGCGTCTGCGGTACTCAGTCAACACAATCCACTGGCACACGAAGTGTTAAACGCCGCCCAGCAAAGCGGCGATAAAGCCTGGCGCATGCCATTATGGGACGAGTACCAACCGATGTTGGACAGTCCCTTTGCGGACATGGCGAACATAGGTGGCCGTGAAGCTGGCACTATCACTGCGGCTTGCTTCCTGTCGCGCTTCACCAAAAAGTACAACTGGGCTCACATGGATATTGCCGGCACAGCTTGGCAAGGTGGTAAAGAAAAAGGTTCAACGGGACGCCCGGTGCCTTTATTGACTCAGTTTTTAATTAACCGTTGCTCGAGCGAGGCTACCGAATAATATGCCCTCAGCTACGTTTTTTCTGATGCCGGAGGCATCAGAGGATGAGCAAAATGCGTTAATTTGCGATAAGATCGCTGAACTGTACAGAAAACATAAGCGATTGCGTGTCTGGGCTCAAAATCAAGCCCAGGCGGAAGCTCTGGATGAACTGCTATGGCAGCGTCCTGCTGATGCTTTCATTCCGCACAACTTAGTCGGCGAAGGCGCCTCTACCGGTGCTCCGGTTGAAATTGGTTGGCCACAAACGGAGCCAGGCTCAAGTAGACCGGGTTATGCGCTATTCAATTTAGCCAATGAAGTACCCGTACAGGCGCAACAGAGTCAGCAACTGTACGACATTGTGCCAGTGTCAGATGACGGCAAAGCAGTTGCCAGAGAACGTTACAAACATTACCGGGCTCGCGGTTGCCAAATGCACACCGTACCCCTGATATCCGAACAGAAGTAAGGTCATTATGGATAAAACATATTCCCCTGCAGATATAGAGCAAAACCTTTACCAACAATGGGAAGAAAAAGGGTACTTCAAGCCTAGCGGCCAAGGTGACTCTTACTCCATTATGATCCCGCCGCCCAATGTGACCGGCAGTCTGCATATGGGCCACGCTTTTCAACACACCATTATGGATACGCTTATTCGTTATCAGCGTATGGATGGTAAAAACACCTTGTGGCAGGTCGGCTCAGACCATGCGGGCATTGCTACACAAATGGTGGTGGAGCGCCAACTGGCGGCCCAAAATCAAACACGGCAAGAGCTAGGTCGAGAAGCCTTCATTGATAAAATTTGGGAATGGAAACATCAGTCCGGCGGTACTATTACTCAGCAAATGCGTCGTTTAGGCGATTCTGTAGACTGGGATCGCGAGCGTTTTACCATGGACGAAGGCCTGTCCGACGCCGTTCGCGAAGTGTTTGTGAAGCTACATGAAGAAAACTTAATTTATCGCGGCAAACGACTGGTCAACTGGGATCCGGCATTGCAAACCGCCATTTCAGACCTGGAAGTCGAAAACAAAGAACAACAGGGCTCTATTTGGTACTTACGCTACCCACTTGCTGACGGTGAGAAAACCGAAGACGGCAAAGACCATTTAGTTGTTGCGACGACGCGACCGGAAACCATGCTGGGTGATGTCTGCGTGGCTGTTCACCCAGACGACGAGCGCTTTGGACACTTAGTCGGTAAATACATTAACTTGCCTATTGTGAACCGTCGTATTCCTATCGTCGCCGACCACCATGTTGACAGCGAGTTTGGTACTGGCTGCGTAAAAGTTACGCCAGCTCACGACTTTAACGACTATGAAATTGGCAAGCGCCACCAAACCGGCATGATATCGATTTTCGATGACACTGCTCACGTTATGGAAAAGGCCGGGTTATACACCAGCACTGGCGAAGCACTGAGTGAACTTGACGGATTTGACGGAACATTACCGAGCCAATACGCAGGCAAAGAGCGTTTTGAAGCCCGCAAACAACTGATTGCTGAGTTTGACGAGCTGGGGTTATTGGAAAAAATTGAAAAACATACCAACAAAGTCCCTTATGGTGACCGTGGTGGTGTGCCTATTGAGCCTCATCTGACTGACCAATGGTATGTTCGTGTTGAGCCGTTGGCGAAACAGGCGACCGAAGCGGTAGAAGACGGCCGCATCGAGTTCGTTCCCAAGCAATATGAGAATATGTACTTCAGCTGGATGCGCGACATTCAGGACTGGTGTATCTCTCGTCAACTTTGGTGGGGACATCGCATACCGGCTTGGTATGACGAAAGCGGCAATGTTTATGTAGGCCGTACCGAAGAAGAAGTCCGTGAAAAGTATAACTTAGGTGACACAGCCCTTCAGCGGGACGAGGATGTTTTAGACACCTGGTTCTCGTCAGCACTTTGGACATTCTCTACGCTGGGCTGGCCGAAGAACACCGATGACTTAAAAACTTTCCACCCTACCGATGTGTTGGTGACTGGTTTTGACATTATTTTCTTCTGGGTTGCCCGCATGATAATGATGACCATGCACTTCATGAAAGACGATGAGGGTAAACCTCAAGTGCCTTTCAAAAAGGTGTATGTCACGGGTCTTATTCGCGACGAAGAAGGTCAAAAAATGTCTAAGTCCAAGGGGAACGTGCTGGATCCTCTGGACATGATTGACGGCATTAGCGCTGACGAATTAGTCGCCAAACGCACCGCTAATATGATGCAGCCGAAAATGCGCGAGAAGATTGAAAAGCGTACTCGTGCGGAATTCCCGGACGGCATTACAGCGCATGGCACCGATGCACTACGCTTCACGTTAACCGCTTTAGCGTCAACCGGTCGTGATATCAACTGGGACATGAAGCGCCTGGAAGGTTATCGTAACTTCTGCAACAAACTATGGAATGCCAGCCGCTTTGTGCTTATGAATACTGAAGAGCACGACTGCGGTCAAAGCGGCGATGAAATGACATTATCACTGGCTGACGAATGGATTATCGCGCGCTTTAACAGTACGGTGAAAGAATTCCGACAAGCGCTTGAGAGTTACCGTTTTGACCAGGCCGCAGCCATTGCTTATGAGTTTACCTGGAACCAGTTCTGCGACTGGTACTTAGAGCTCACCAAACCGGTTCTGCAGAACGGCACAGAGGTTCAGCAACGCGGTACCCGCCATACTTTGGTCAGCATTTTGGAACAGCTTCTGCGTTTGCTTCATCCAATTATGCCATACATCACTGAAACCATTTGGCAAAGGGTCAAGCCACTAGCGAGCGTTGAAGGCGATACTATTATGCTGCAACCGTTCCCGCAGGTACAAAGCTCGGTTAATGAGCAAGCCATGCTGGATATGGAATGGTTAAAGCGTGTTATTCTGGCTATCCGTAATATTCGTGGTGAAATGGACTTATCGCCAAATAAACCATTGCCGTTATTGTTATCGAACGCCGACGCTATGGCGAAGGGACGTATAGAGAATAACGAAAGCTTCCTGAGTAGTCTGGCCAAGCTGGAATCTATTGAGTTTATTGATAGCGATGATGACGCACCTGCCAGCATGACGGCCTTGGTTGATAGCTTGAAGTTGCACATTCCAATGGCCGGCTTAATTGACAAGGACGCTGAGCTACAGCGCTTGCAGAAGGCTATTGAAAAGGCTGAGAAAGAATGGCAGCGCCTTAATGGTAAACTCAGCAACGAAAACTTCGTTAATAAAGCGCCTGAAGCTGTTATAGCAAAAGAGCGTGAAAAGCTTGCTGAAGCTGAGGCAACGCTAAACCAGCTGAAAGAGCAGCAGGAAAAAATTAGCGCACTTTAACACGTTGACGATAATCAAACGCCCGGCTATTACGTCGGGCGTTTTTGTATGCGCTTAATCTAATTTTGTCATAAGCTCGTACCAACGGTTATACCGATAACAAGGGAGAGAGCCATGACTATTTTTGAAGAGTTACGAGTTGACCATGATAAACAACGTCAGCTTTTAGACCTTTTACTGAACACGTCAGGTAACGAGCCAGAGCGCGAGCAGTACTACCAGCAATTGAAAACTCAATTGGAACAACATGCTGCAGCGGAAGAGCGTTATTTCTATAACCCTTTAATTGAAGATAACGCAACTATTGAGATGTCGCGCCATGGCATTGCCGAGCACCATGAAATTGACGAACTCATCGAAGCCTTAGAACAAACAGACATGTCGTCTCCGGCTTGGCTGCAACATTTTAAAAACTTAAAACATAAGGTACTGCATCACCTGGAAGACGAAGAGCAAGGGTTCTTTCAGAAAGCGGGGAAGGTATTAGGAGACTCAGAAAAACAGTCTTTAGGTAAAGAATACCGGGAGATGATGAAAGAAAAAGGTCTTTAAGAACTTAATAGCCGGAGAGGATTATTCCTCTCCGTCGTCATAATCTTCGTCGAGCTCATCATCATCCAGCATAGTTCCCCAGCCGTCATACTCGACGTCACACTCGTCAGCGACAGCCGCTATTTCTCTCACCTGACGGGCTAGCACATTGTTATCTAGCTCAGCATCGGTTGCAGCAATAAATGCGAACCAGCGTTTCCCCTGCTCGTCTTCAAATTCGTCAGCGTCATCGACATGATAACCTAGCTTCACCAGCTCCACAGCAGCTTTCTCTAACTTTGTGAAGTCTGTCGCAGCAAGATGGTGCTCAATTTCATAGAGCGTGTCAGGCTCAGCACCATCACTGATTAGCGCATTAATAGTTTGCTCGCTTTGCTCAAGCAGCTCATTCAGAGGCTGACTCATTCGCTTTCCTTCTTCACTTGTTCGTTTAACTGATTAATTTTACTGTCCATAATGTCATGGCAGTGACGACTTAAGTCGCGCAAATTCTCTTTTTGATAATTGGCAATTCGTATCGGCTCAAGAAATGCCACTTTTAGAACGCCGTTATTCCAGCGGTTCATCTTAATTTTACCGTGTAGCTCTGAAACGCACACGGGAACAATATCCACCTGAGCCCGAAACGCCGTATGAAAAGCACCATTTTTAAAAGGCAGCAATCCACGCCCATAACTACGCGTACCTTCAGGGAACATCCACACGGAAATATCACGTTGGTTTATCGCATTCGCAGTCTGAGCAATTGTACCGTGTGCTTTGCCCGCATTTTTACGGTCAATCAAAATATTACCGGCCAACCAGTACAGCCAGCCAAAAAACGGTATCCAACGCAGACTTTTCTTACCCAAAGTGACCGTATTTTTTGGCAGCATCGCCGCGATAGTGAAGATTTCCCAGCTGTTCTGGTGGTTACAGACAAAAACATAGGGGCCACCGTGTTCAATATCGGGGTGCCGAGTTACTTCAATTTTCAACCCAAGCACTCGAGTCGCCCACCCAAAAATGTGGGCGAACCGATACGTGTTGTTTCGGTGAAAGGGTCGAATAATGCAAAACAGGCAGCCAACGATACCAAACACAACAATGAAGCCACCTAAAAACAACCACCTCAGCACCGCTAACATGACAACTCCCCGCCTTTACTCTTCATCTTCAACGATAATATCGTCGACTCGCTGAAGACCTCTAGGCAGTTTGTTACCCCGGCGCCCTCGCTCGCCCAGGTAGTGTTCAAGATCGGCCGGCTTCAAGGTCAGTTTGCGCTTTCCTGCCATTAGCGTTACTGCTTTGTCCGGTGCGGCTGTCGCCAGGGCCACTACATACTCTTCCCGCGACTGTGCTCTTAACGCTGGGATATTAATAATTTTGTTCCCTTTCCCTTTACTGAGCTGCGGTAAATCCGCTACCGGGAAAACCAGCATACGACCTTCATTTGATACAGCGATAACACGGTCATTTTCAATGCTGTTCACCGCTGTGGGCGAGAGTATTTTTGAACCGGTTGGTAAGGTAATAATCGCCTTGCCATTTTTGTTACGACTGACTAAATCACTAAACTGGCAGACAAAACCGTAACCCGCATCGGATGCCAACAAGACACAGCTGTCGTCTTTCCCCATCAGTACATGCTCTACCGTTTCACCTGACACCAGACTGAAGCGCCCGGTTAGTGGCTCGCCCTGGCTTCTCGCCGATGGCAACAAGTGCGCTTCACACGAAAAGCTTCGGCCTGAGCTATCAATAAATACAACTGGTTGGTTGCTTTTCCCTTCGGCTGACCCAAGGAAGCTGTCACCTGATTTATAACTCAGCTTCTCACCGTCAATGTCATGACCTTTCGCGCTGCGCACCCAGCCTTTTTTAGAGAGCACGACAGTAACGGCTTCTGCAGGCGTTAAGTCACGCTCACTCAATGCTTTTGCTTCGTTACGTTCAACCAATGGCGAGCGGCGTTCGTCACCATAAGTTTCAGCATCGGCGAGCAATTCTTTGCGAATCAAGGTTTTCAAACGCCGGTCAGAGCCCAGAATTTTCTCAAGCTGCTCGCGCTCTTTGCTTAATTCGTCCTGTTCGCCTTTCAGTTTCTGCTCTTCCAGCTTCGCCAAGTGACGTAATTTCAACTCGAGAATTGCTTCGGCCTGTTTGTCTGACAGCTCAAAGCGCGACATTAAGACTTCTTTAGGCTTATCTTCTGTGCGAATAATCTCGATGACTTCATCAAGGTTAAGATACGCAATAAGTAAGCCTTCTAAAATATGAAGACGTGCCAGTACCTTGTCTAAACGGTATTGCAAGCGGCGAGTAACCGTCTGCTGACGAAACTCCAGCCATTCTTTTAAAAGTCCAAGCAGCGGCTTAACTTGCGGACGACCGTCCAGGCCCAGAATATTCAAATTAACGCGATACTGTTTTTCTAAGTCAGTTGTCGCGAATAAGTGGTTCATCAACTGCTCGGTATCAACGCGATTTGAGCGAGGGACAATAACCAATCGAGTTGGATTCTCGTGGTCAGACTCATCTCGCAAGTCAGATACCAACGGTAATTTTTTCGCCTGCATTTGTTGAGCAATTTGCTCTAACACTTTTGCGCCCGAGGCTTGGTGGGGTAACGCAGTAACAACGATTTCACCGTCATCAACTTCATAAGAAGCACGCATTTTTATACTGCCGCGACCTGTTTCATACATTTTCTTAATGTCGTCGGCAGGCGTAATGACTTCTGCGTCGGTCGGATAGTCCGGCCCCTTTAACACGTCCATAATGTCTTCGAGCGTGCTGCTTGGCTTTTCCAATAACATGGCACAAGCGTTAGCTACTTCGCGAGCATTGTGCGGTGGGATATCCGTAGCCATACCTACTGCAATACCCGTCACGCCGTTCAACAGGATATGAGGCAACCTTGCAGGCAGCACTTTGGGCTCCTTCATGGTGCCATCAAAGTTGGGTATCCAGTCAGCAGTGCCCTGCCCTAATTCACTCAGCAGAACTTCACTAAACTTAGACAGTCGTGCTTCGGTATAACGCATGGCCGCGAACGACTTAGGGTCATCGGGAGAGCCCCAGTTACCCTGACCATCCACCAACGGATGTCGATACGAGAATGGCTGCGCCATGAGTACCATAGCTTCATAACACGCGCTGTCACCATGAGGGTGAAACTTACCCAGCACATCACCCACTGTACGGGCGGATTTTTTATACTTCGCTAAAGCCGATAAGCCCAGCTCCGACATTGCATAAACAATACGTCGCTGAACCGGCTTCAAACCATCGCCAATATGCGGCAATGCCCGGTCCATAATGACGTACATGGAATAATTTAAGTAGGCCTCTTCAGTAAAGCGGCTGAGGGGGCGTGTTTCGGTAATCTCCGTCGACATTCTCACTTCTCCTTACTAAGCAGCCTACAGTTCAGCCAAATCGGCCATGTTGCCTTTACTCTCCAGCCAAGTGCGGCGATCACTCGCGCGCTTCTTAGCCAACAACATATCCATTAGCTCTTCCATCATTTCTGCATCATCTATTGTCAGCTGCACCAATCGACGTGTATTCGGGTCCATAGTCGTTTCACGAAGCGTCAGCGGGTTCATTTCACCCAAGCCTTTGAAACGCTGAACGTTAATTTTGCCTTTTTTCTTCTCAGCTTCAATACGGTCTAAGATGCCCTGTTTTTCGTCTTCATCGAGGGCATAAAACACCTCTTTGCCCACATCAATTCGATAAAGCGGCGGCATAGCAACAAAAATATGACCATTTTCAACCAACGGTCGGAAGTGCTTCACAAAGAGTGCACACAACAGGGTAGCTATATGAAGCCCATCGGAGTCGGCATCGGCCAGAATACAAATCTTACCGTAGCGAAGCTTGTCGAGGTCAACTGTATTCGGGTCAACCCCCACAGCAACGGATATATCATGGATTTCCTGTGATCCCAGAATTTGCTCCGGATCCACTTCCCAGGTATTCAAAATTTTTCCGCGCAGTGGCATGACGGCCTGAAACTCTCGATCGCGCGCCTGTTTCGCTGAACCACCGGCCGAGTCACCCTCAACCAAAAACAATTCGCTATTGGATGGATCCTGACTAGAGCAGTCGGTTAACTTACCCGGTAACGCAGGCCCCTGAGTGACTTTCTTACGAACAACTTTTTTGCTTGCTCGTAAACGACGCTGAGCGTTACTGATACAAACATCAGCCAATAATTCAGCTTGCTCGGTGTGCTCATTCAACCATAAGCTGAATGCGTCTTTGACGACGCCAGAAACAAAGCTGGCAGATTGTCTCGATGACAGTCGTTCTTTAGTTTGCCCGGCAAACTGCGGATCTTGCATCTTAGTCGACAAAATATAGGAGCAGCGTTCCCACACATCATCAGGTGTCAGCTTCACACCTCGCGGTAGTAGATTGCGGAACTCACAAAACTCACGCATAGCCTCTAACAGGCCTTGTCGCAAGCCGTTAACATGCGTACCACCTAATGGCGTTGGAATCAGGTTCACATAACTCTCAGATAGGCCCTCACCACCTTCCGGTAACCAGGTTACCGCCCATTCAACCCCTTCGGTTTGCGAGCTAAAAGAGCCATTAAATGGGTCTTCCGGTAAAGTAGGAACCTCTTTTACCGCTTCAATCAGGTAATCGGTCAGACCATCCTCGTAAAACCAAGTTTCTTCGGTGTCATCGACCTTATTTTTGAAGGTAATGCTTAACCCGGGACACAGCACCGCTTTCGCCCGGAGCAAGTGCTTCAACTTGGTAACAGAAAACTTTGAGGAATCAAAATACTGAGCGTCTGGCCAAAAATGGACTTTGGTTCCGGTATTGCGCTTCCCAACAGTGCCGGTGACTTCTAACTCAGAGACTTTATCGCCATTTTCGAAAGCCATTTCGTAAACCTGACCATCTCGCTTAATGGTGAGCTCAACACGCTTCGACAGCGCGTTAACAACAGAGATACCAACACCATGCAGACCACCGGAAAACTGGTAATTTTTATTCGAGAACTTACCGCCCGCATGCAATTTGCTCATAATAAGCTCGACACCCGGAACCCCTTCTTCAGGGTGAATATCCACGGGCATACCACGACCGTCATCCATGACTTCTAAGGATTGGTCGGTGTGTAGAATAACCACTAAGCTTTTAGCGTGACCGGCAAGTGCCTCATCCACACTGTTATCGATAACTTCCTGACCTAAATGGTTGGGTCGCGTGGTGTCGGTATACATACCGGGACGGCGCTGAACCGGCTCCAGGCCATTGAGCACCTCTATAGAATCGGATTTGTAGTCTGTCATGAGTCCCTGTTTTTTGTTGTAGCTCGCTCCGCAAAGTTGACTGACAATTTACCGCTAACCGTCGTCTATTTGAAGTAGTAAGGCATAAATTTCTGCACTGACTCGCTCAGCTCTGGTTGGATTCGACCTTGCTTACGACACAGTTGCAACCAGTCCGACAAAAATTGATTTGCTTGGTACTTTTCATCGCGGTGCCGCATGTCTTTATTCGGCTGACGATAATGCACTTCTAGCTTTGTAATACCCTGCGTTTTTAAGACTTCCGCCATACGCACGTCATGGTATAGGCGCACCGTCATTTTGGCGCGCAAATAATCCGCCCAGCTGGGCTTTAGTTGCTCGATCGAAATATCCGTTGTGTAACGCGAACTGTCGACACGTTTTACCACAAACACCAAGCCTTCGCCGGCTTGAATAATGACCTCAGCTTGAGTCGAGTCATCTTCATCCGGCACAAAAGGTAACAAAGCGGCATAGTTCAGCTCATTCAACCTGTGTAACTCTGCCACGTCGACAACGTAACGCTGCTGCATATCCCCCCTTACAAACTCAGCTTATTTCTAAACACATTATCTCGATGCAATAGCAACCATTGTAACCCAATTACACTGGCGGCATTATTAATTTCCTCACGCTCTAACATACCAATAGCATCTTTACGCGGTAATACATGCACTTTAATGTCTTCATCTTCTTCAGGAAGACCGCCAAAATCAGCCGCTAAACTCGTGTCGACTTCCGCAATATAAATTGTCAGCTTCTCATCGGTTCCGCCCGGGCTCGAGTAGTAGCTGGTTGCGTAAATCAACTGTTTGGCTTCCAGGCCTGCTTCTTCTTTTAATTCTCTTGTTGCGACCTCTTCAGCACTTTCATCAGCGTCAAACATGCCTGCGACAAATTCAAATAGCCAAGGCCCGTTGGGGTCGTCTAATGCACCTACCCGAAATTGTTCCAGCACGACTAACTCGTCGCGAACAGGGTCATAAGGTATCACCACGACAGCGTGGCCACGCTCCATCAATTCACGCTCAATAGGCTGACTCCAGCCGCCTTGAAACAAACGGTGTTTGAGTTTGTATTTATAAACCGACAAAAAGCCTTCATAAAGCGGCTGTTTTTTATCGAGTTCAACATCTTTTCGAGTCAATCTTGACGCCATTTCACCTTCTCACTTCAACTTTTTTTGATATGAGAGTAAAGCCTGCTTTCTGATCTACTATACAGCAAACATTCTGTTACACTTGAGCAGATTCTGAAACCATGTTTTGCTTAAATTATCAGCGTGAATCAATTACACTGGTAATCATTCAATACTGTATGTAAACTAACGCGCAATCACTTTAAGACTATTGCATGTCAAGTAACGGGACACTGACTACCATGAAAAAGCACCTCTTGTCAGCGGCTGTAGGAATTGCATTAACTACAGTCTCTTTTACGTCAAATGCGGAAGATTTAGCTCAAATTTATCGTTTAGCGGTTGATAACGACCCTACGTTGTTAAGAGCTGCGGCTGAACGTAATGCAACCCAAAAAGGCGTCGATATTGCCAAGTCAGGGTTCTTACCACAGGTTAACGGTGAAGCTGGTTATAGTGAGTCTACGAGTGACTCGCCACAGTTTGTTAACAATCAAATCCAGAAATTTGCAATAGATAGTAGTGGTTGGCAAGCAGGCGTTACTTTAAACCAAAGTATCTTTGACTGGAGCGTCTGGAAAAACGCTGACATTGCTGAAAAGCAAGCCTATCAAGCCGAGATTTCATACAGTAATGCTCAGCAGGAATTAATGCTGCGTGTTGTAAACGCTTACTTCCAGGCACTTCAGGCAAAAGACGACCTGTCATTTGCTGAAGCCGAGAAAAAAGCCATTAAACGTCAGCTTGAGCAAACCAAACAACGTTTCTCTGTTGGTTTAACCGCCATTACTGACGTGCACGAAGCACAAGCACAATATGACAGCGCCGTCGCCCGTGAAATTCAGGCTCGTAATGCCGTAGAAATTGCTTACGAAAGCATTCGTGAAATCACTGGGCAATACCCACAGACGCTGGCCGCATTAGACACCGAAACCTTTTCGCCCAGTGACCCTGCACCGGAAGATGTCATGAAATGGGTAAAGAAAGCGGAAAATAGTAATCTAAGCTTATTAGAGAGCATGGTGCAGGTTGAGATTGCTGAACAGCAAATTAAGCTTCAGCAAGCGGGTCACTACCCGACTGTGTCATTATCAGCGAACTATTCAGCCAATGATACCGATAGAACAATACAAGGTGAGCCATCCCCAGATACGGGCCGTCTTGATAGCCGTTCAATTGGTCTAAACGTCAGCGTACCTATTTTCTCAGGCTTCCGCACCTCAGCTGAAGTTTCTCAAGCGCGTGACAACTACGTTGCAACTAGCCAGCAAATGGTTCAGACACGTCGCCAAATCGAGCGTGAAGTGCGTAACGCTTACTACGAAGTATCTGCGTCAATTGCCAGTATTAGCGCATTCCAGCAGTCTGTAGTTTCAGCAGAAAGTGCCTTAAAAGCAACAGAGGCAGGTTTTGAAGTCGGTACCCGTACTATCGTTGACGTACTGAATAGCACTCAAAACTTGTATAACGCTAAGCGTAACTTATCAGAAGCTCGCTATGGCTATATTCGCCAAATGCTACGTTTAGAGCAAGCGGCAGGACAGCTTCAGGAAAACGACCTACTGGCAATTAACAGCAGTTTGTCTGAAGACGTCGAAGGAACTGCGGCAGACTAACTCCGCTGACCACAGGCACCACGTCCCGTTAGTGGTGCCTGCCTCCCTTAATTCTATGTTACTATCCGCTCCAATTTAATAAACAACAACGGTTCTTGTTGTGATTGAACAACCCAAATTTAAATTCTATTTTTTGCACCCAAAGTTCTGGCTTACCTGGCTTGGCGTTCTTATCCTTTATACCGTTTCCTGGCTGCCTTATCGTGTACAGCTGGCTATGGGGCGTGGTCTTGGCTTACTGTTTAAAAAGCTTATGCCCCGGCGCGTTAATATTGCCCGCACTAATTTAAAGCTCTGTTTTCCTGACTATAGTGACGAGAAGATCGAGTCGCTGGTTACAGAGAATATGAAGAACACCGGTATCGCTTATTTTGAAGTCGGTATGGCTTGGTGGTGGCCGGACTGGCGCATTCGTCGCAAGCTTCATATTCACGGTGAGGAGAACTTGCGCAAAGCCCAGGAAGACGGCAGTGGCGTGTTGTTATTGCTGTTTCATTTTCTCAGCCTGGAAGTGCATGCTCGCTTGCACGGGTTTGTAGAGCCTGCTGTTGGTTTGTATCGCCCTCATAACAACGCAGTAATGGAGTTTCTGCAAACTCGCGGACGTGCTCGCTCCAATAAATACATGATTCAGCGGAAAGACGTTAAAGGCATGCTTAAAGCTCTGTCTCAAGGCGATATTGCCGGTTACTTACCTGACCAGGATTACGGCCGCCGCCGTACTGAGTTCGTTAAATTCTTTGAGGTCCCTGACGCCTCAACCACCACTGGCACTATGTTGTTCGCCAACGCACCTAATTGCAAAGTGTTGGTATCTCGCTGTGTTCGCCGCAAAGACGGTACGGGCTATGACTTATATTACGAACCTGAGCTTCAAAACTTCCCGACAGGCGACGACAAAGCGGACGCTCGCTACGTCAATACCCTAGTCGAAGAGGCCGTGAAAAAAGCTCCCGAGCAATACCTCTGGGTTCATCGCCGGTTTAAAACGCGGCCTGACCCCGATATGCCTAGTTATTATCAGTAGGTTCTATCTCAGTGTCGCCAAGCAGCTTATTCCAGCAACGAATAACAGCTTGGCGCTCTGTGTCTAAGTTGTGCTTTTCTAAAAGCTGCTCTCCCTGCAACGCCAGGGCGTGACTCTCACAACGAAATATCTGAAACGCATTCACCAAATTCTGGGCATCAACATCGTCTAGCAAATGTTCTTGCTGAGCCTCGGTTAACAGTCGAATATTATCGCTGTAGCGACACAAGCTGGGGTGTGTATGCGCATATTTAAGCACAAGGTACTGAGTAATAAACTCAATGTCTGCAATACCACCATCGTCCTGCTTCAAGTCAAACGCATCCATGCGACTGGCCGACAAGTGATGTTTCATTTTGCGTCGCATGGACACAATATCTTTTTTTAACGGCTCGTCATTTCGCGGCTGCATTAATGCGGCTCGCCGGATATCCATTAACGTATCTCTTATGCTGTTACTTCCATACACGGGGCGAGCTCGAACCAATGCCTGTAACTCCCATGTCCAGGCGTCGTCATGTAGGTAGCGCGCGTAAGACTTTACCCTTGTGACTAACAGCCCTGACTGCCCGGACGGTCGTAAACGAAGATCAACATCGTATAACACCCCTGCAGTCGTTCGCGTCGTAAATAGGTGCAGTACGCGCTGCGCCAAACGCAAGTAGAACTGCTGAACCTCAATAGGCTTATTGCCGTCAGTAACCCCCTCGTAGGTCGAGTCTGTAACAAACACCAAGTCGAGATCGGACCCATAGCCAAGCTCTTCGCCACCCAGTTTGCCGTAAGCCATAACACCGAAGCCGGTATTTTCCACACTGGTTCCCTCGGGCTTTCCGTGCTTCTGGGTTAACTGGTACCAGGCCAGGCCAATCACTTCATGAATAATGGCTTCTGCCAGAGCACTCAGATGATCACTGACATTCATAAGCTCCAAAACATTACTAATATCGGCCGCAGCAATTTTAAGCTGTAGCGCCTGCTTTGCCTGTCTTAGAGCATCCATCTGCGTTTCTAAGTCCTGCTCTGGAATACGAACTAAATATTCACGCAGTAACGCATCGTAATTCTTCGCTTCAGGCAGTGTATAGAGCTGTTGAGGGTCAATCAGCTCGTCGAGTAACAGTGGATGCTGTGCCAGCTGATTCGAGATCCAGGGGCTGGCCATACACAACTTACACAGTTGCGTGCGCGCACCAGGGTTTTCCGCCAATAATTCGATGTAGGCCGTACGACTCATTATGGCTTTAATAATAGACAGCAGCCGCTCAAGAAGTCGTTCGGGATGTTGATGCTGAACCGCATGTCTTAGCATCATTGGCATTAAGCGTGCCATTGCTGCGCGTCCTCTTGGCCCGGAACTTCGACGCCGACTCTCCTGCCGAAAGTCATTAATCAGCCGCCATAAACGCTCCGGTTCATCAACCCCTTCTGCTTCCAGAATCTCGATAGCCGCGTCGTCTTCCAGCATATCTTGCCAAAGCACTTGCAGCGACTGCTCTTCTTCATCGTCTTCGGACTGCTCTCCAACGACTTGTTGAAACTCTTCGTGAATGCTCGCCATGCAGTCATCCACACGCGCTTGCACTGATGCCCAGTCGGCTTCGCCCAACATACACCGCAACCGCTCCCGACCCAGTTCGTCGTCGGGTAACTGCTGTGTTTGTGCATCATCGATTTGCTGCAAACGATGCTCTATAGTGCGTAAAAACTCATAGTTCTCAATCAGCTTGTCCGCTCGTTCGTTCTCTATGAGCTCTAGCTCAACCAAACCATTAATTGCCTTATACAGCGAGCGTGTTTGTAAACTTTTTTCCTGACCACCCCGAATAAGCTGATGCGCCTGAACAATAAACTCCACCTCGCGGATACCACCGGCGCCCAGCTTGATGTTGTTTTTGACGCCTCGCCGCCGCGTCTCCTGAGTAATAAGCAACTTCATTTTACGCAGCGCTTCTATGGCACCAAAGTCTATGTAACGGCGGTAAACAAAAGGTCGTATCAAATCATAGAACGTTTTCTCGTCCGCGGCACTTGCGCCAATAAGGCGGGCTTTTACCATTGCGTAGCGCTCCCAGTCGCGCCCTTGCTCCTGATAATAATGCTCTAGCGCGTTAATACTGGTAACCAGCGGGCCAGACTGACCGAAAGGCCGTAAACGCATATCGACCCGAAAGACCTGACCATCGGCGGTCGTTTCATCAAGCAAGGCAATAAACAGCTGCGCTAATCGCTTGTAAAACACGCTGTGCTCTAAATTACGACCGGGTCCCTCGGTTTCTCCCTGCTCAGGGTACGCAAAGATAAGATCAATATCTGAAGAAAAGTTAAGCTCACGCCCGCCAAGCTTTCCCATACCAATAACCAGCATAGGCATGGCCTCCCCATTGCTGTCCCGGGGCGTACCGTGTTTGGCTACTAATCGTTTAAAGGCCCAGCTTAGGCTTTGCTCAATAGCGGCATCGGCAAAAATACTGAAATGTTTTAACGCTTCAGTAATAGATAATTGACCAAGAATATCTGCTGCCGCCAGCTTTGCCATGACACAATGACGATACTCCCGCAGTTTATATTTGGCACGGCGGTCGTCGTCGCATTCGCTGAGTAGTTTGTTGAGCTTGCTTTCATATACACTGCTATCATCTATAGAAATAGCACCGTCATTGGCAAAAAAGTCAGCCAGCAATTGGTTGGGATAACGCTCAGCAACACGCGCAATAAAAGGACTTACCGCAAAAAGTGCGCGCAAAACTTGCTGCTGAGACTCAGTGAGCGACACTTCACCAGCTTCCCGGAAGCGCTCCCAGGCAGGCTCACTGTGTGTTTCTAAATAGGAGTTAAGCTTAAGCATTAGGCAAACCAATACGGATCACGCTTTAACGCTGCCTTTCTTGAGTATTCCAATGCCTTCAACAAGGACTCTCGTTGCATTTTTTGCCACTCCAGCAAACGGTCCAAGTCATCATCATCACGCTCTTTAATGCGTTCATGTAAAATATGCAGGGCGGTAATTTCTCGAATACCGCGCGCTAAATCCTGCCAGGGTAAACGGAATTTCTCGCGTACATCGTCGTCGAACAGCTCACCAAAACAAGTTCCCATCAGCAGACTGTTTTGCAATGGCTTCAATAACTTTAAGTAGCCTTCTTCATTCAGTTTCTCATGCTCAGAAAAAGCCGTTTGCACGAGTTGCCAGTCGCTTTTAAGCAATTGACTGCACCAAGGCGATACTGGCTGCGATAACTCTTCTGTCATTTCCTGTTCAATTAAAAATTGTGACAGTTTCAGGACTGTTGTTTGATAACGCGCAGATGCCACCACCTCTGCAACTTCATTTAACCGAATCACATCTTCCTGGCTGTTCTGTAAGCTTTCATACAGCTTTTCATAACGCTTTAAGGCTCTATGGTAGGCTCCATCTTCTGCCGTTAGCTCATCAAGCCCTTCAAAGTTTTTCAACCACTGTAACTGCTCAGTGATTTTAGCCAAGTTAGTTAACAGTTGACGCTCGCCAACACCCAGTTCAATCAATTGTTCCAGAGCAACTCGCACTAATTGAATACCATCAGCAAGTCCTTGAACCGCGCGAACACTCGGATTAAAAAGCAAACAGGACTCATTATGCTGCCAATGCCTTAACCCGTATTCAACAGCACGATACAAGGCCTGACCAATGGTAAAGTCACCTTCCAGCGGCACATAATGCATTTGTGTAAAAGGCTCCAGCAAACTCTTACCAGCCAGCATATAGCCACGCGCAGCTTTACTTAAAGAGCCGACTTTCGCCTCCACTTTACTCACTAACTGATGTGCTAAATGATACGCATCATCTATCGAGCCACCCTGTAACTCCAGCTCAATTTCAGAAATAGTTTCTGAGTTTTCACCGGCCTGGATTTGCCCCTCATCCAGCACCATTTCAATCACGCCATCACCGCTAGGCAGGCGCCATCGGGTACGCGTAAAGTCAGTCACAAAAATAGTTTCTAAGTCACGCTGAATGTCGTAAACCGGAAAGTCGTCAGGCCAAATCTCACTATCAAACAATGTTAAATCGGGCTTTTCACTATCAACATTTACATTGTACTCCGGCCGTTGATGCATACCGCCCATAACTCGACCGGCTAACTTAATCGTTTGTTCTTTTTGATCTTTATGGCTGCGTATGCGTAATCCCATATCAAACTGACGCAAACGCAAATCGGATGTGTCGAAATAACTGTTTCTGAGTTCAAACTGTGTTTTTTGCGTGGTTCCTGAACGGGCATCAGCCAGTGATTGACACACTTTTAAAGCTTGATCTCGTTTTTCAGGAGCAATCAGTAATTTTAACTCAAGTTCTTGTGACATTGACGCATTCCGAAGCGGGTGAAAGTTAAAGTAAAGGTACTGGCTTGGCGGCTTAGGGTCAACAAACATAGGCATTTTGTTGGCTTGACAGTATCCCGAAAAAATAGCAACGTGACGACAGGCCTTTTTTAGGGTCTTTACCCGCGCAAAAATAAGCTTATACTTGCGCCGATTCCCGACGTTGGGGAAGCACGCCGAGCTTCGGCCTGGCTATACAGGAGATGCTATGTTCAAAGCGAGTGAGGTGCTATCCAAACAGCATCAGGCAGAAGACTTAAAGTCTCTGCAACAAGCGATAACCGACAACTATATTGTCGATGAAGATCAATATATGCGCGAGTTATTGCCGCTTGTTCCTGCCGATGAAGAGACGGTTAGCGCAGTAACCGAACGCGCAGCTAAGTTAGTTGAGCAAGTTCGAGAGCAAGCCGACAACGGTGTTGTCGATGCTTTCCTGCAAGAGTACAGCTTAGACACTAAAGAGGGCATTATCCTCATGTGTCTCGCCGAGGCCTTGCTAAGAATTCCCGATGGCTACACTGCCGATGCACTTATCCAGGATAAACTGTCCGGCGGTGACTGGCAGAAACACATGGGACAAAGCGCGTCCTGGCTGGTGAATTCCGGTACCTGGGCATTAGCGCTAACCAATAGCGTGACTAACCCTACCGGTAAAGCGATGGAAACCCCCAGAGGTGCTTTCAGACGCCTGGTTCGCAAAATGGGCAAACCTGTCATTCGCAAAGCGACTTATGCGGCTATGCAGATTATGGGTAAGCAGTTCGTATTAGGGCGTACCATTGAAGAAGCGCTGAAAGAAAGCAGAGATAACCGCAACAAAGGTTACACCCACGCCTATGACATGCTGGGTGAAGCTGCGCTTACCGCGAAAGATGCGAATTACTACAAACAGCAGTACGTCAATTCCATCAAGACCATTACCAAAGAGAAGTTCAATAACCCGGACGCTCCAAGACCGACTATTTCAATTAAACTGTCGGCATTGCATCCGCGTTATGAAGCTTCTAACCATGAGCGTGTGCTAACCGAATTAGCGACCACTCTGACGGAGCTGGTCAAGCTGGCCAAAGAAGCAGACGTCGGCGTTACTATTGATGCCGAAGAAGCAGACCGTCATGAGTTATCGTTAGAGCTGTTTGAGAAAGTCTATCGCAGTGGTGTCTGTAAAGGCTGGCCACGTTTTGGTCTGGTCGTTCAAGCCTACTCGAAACGTGCTTTACCAACCTTATGCTGGATTACTGCACTGGCTAAAGAGTGCGGTGATGAAATTCCGGTACGCCTGGTGAAAGGCGCCTACTGGGATAACGAAATTAAGTGGACTCAGGAAAATGGTCTGCCCGGGTACCCAGTCTTTACCCGCAAATCGCACAGTGATATTTCCTATCTCGCCTGCGCTCGCTATTTAGTCAGCGATGATACCGACGGCGCGATTTATCCGCAGTTTGCGACGCATAATGCTCAGACCATTATGAGCATCCAGCACATGAACGAAACTCACAAACGCCGTATTGAATATCAGCGTTTGCACGGTATGGGTGACAGTCTGTACGACACGCTTATGGAGCAAAATCCAGGCTTGGTCGTACGCATTTATGCGCCAGTGGGTCCGCACAGAGACTTACTACCGTACCTGGTTCGCCGACTCTTAGAAAACGGCGCCAACTCATCTTTCGTTCATAAGCTATTAGACGCCGACACGCCGGTTAATGACCTGGTTGAGCATCCGATGAAAACAGCATCGGGTTACGAGAAGTATGCTAATAGCAAGATTCCACTTCCTCCTCAAATTTATGGGGATCGCACAAATTCATTAGGATTGAATATGAATATTCACTCACAAGCAGATGACTTTATTGCAGCGGTTCAGCAATATCGTGACAAACAATGGCAAGGCGGTCCTATTGTCGATGGCAAGACCGTTGAAACCGATCACCACGTCAGCATTACCAGCCCACAGGAAACCGCAAAACAGGTCGGTAGTATTTACTGGGGCGATAAGAAACTCGCAGAGCAAGCGCTTGAAAGTGCTAACAAAGCTTACAAGCAATGGCGTGACGTTCCGACTGAAGAGCGAGCGAAATGCCTTGAGAAGTTTGCTGACTTAATGGAAGCCAACCGCAATGAACTGATTGCTTTATGCTCTGTTGAAGCGGGTAAAGGCTTGCAGGACGGTATTGATGAGGTACGTGAAGCAGTCGACTTCTGTCGTTACTACGCTAACCAAGCGCGTGAGTTGATGGGCTCGCCTATTCAGCTACCGGGGCCAACTGGCGAAGACAATGAACTGTTTGTGGAAGGTCGTGGCACCTTCATCTGTATTAGTCCATGGAACTTCCCGCTGGCCATTTTCGTTGGTCAGGTCGCCGCAGCATTGGTGACCGGTAACTCAGTTATCGCCAAACCGGCCGAGCAAACTGGTCTTATCGCTTACCGCGCAGTGCAACTTGCACTAGAAGCGGGTATTCCGGGTAATGTCTTGCATTACATGCCGGGTAGCGGTGCGGAAGTTGGTAGTTACCTGACATCACAAGAAGATATTGGCGGTGTCTGTTTTACTGGCTCTACTTACACAGCACAAGCTATTAACCGTGCGCTTGCGGCTCGCACAGGACCTATCGTGCCGTTGGTTGCCGAAACAGGTGGCCAAAATGCCATGATGGTTGACTCAACAGCGCTTCCTGAGCAGGTTGTGACAGACGTTGTTGCCAGTGCATTCCAAAGTGCCGGTCAGCGCTGCTCTGCACTTCGTGTCTTGTTCGTTCAGGAAGACGTGGCTGACCGTGTTATCGACCTGCTGCGTGGTGCCATGGAAGAGTTGCAAGTCGGTGACCCGTTACTGCATGAAACCGATGTTGGCCCAGTGATTGACGGCATTGCCAAGACGAACCTTGAGCAGCATATTACCGACATTCAGCAAGCCGGTCGTTTGATTGCCCGTGCGCCAATGCCGGACTACACAATGGGTGGTACTTTTGTTGCGCCAACGGCTATCGAAATTGACAGCATCAGTCAGCTGGTAAAAGAAAACTTTGGCCCAATTCTGCATGTTATTCGTTATTCAACCGACAACATTGAGGAAGTTATTGAGAGCATCAATAACACCGGCTTTGGTTTAACTTTCGGTATTCACAGCCGTAACGAAACCTTTGCCTACGAGGTTGCCAGCAAAATTGATGTGGGTAACGTGTACATTAACCGTAACCAAATTGGTGCTATTGTTGGTGTGCAACCATTTGGTGGTCGCGGCATGTCAGGTACAGGGCCGAAAGCCGGTGGTCCTCACTACCTTACTCGTTTTATTACCGAGAAAACACGCAGTGATAACATCACAGCCGTTGGCGGTAATGCCACACTGCTATCACTGGATGACTAATTAAGTAACCTGTTATTGGGTATCAATAAAAACGCCGCTAACGTTAACCGTTGCGGCGTTTTTCAATTGGTTAGCAGGTAAGTTTAGCGCTTATCAACAAGCTCGACGTCGGTTCCGTTGACGCTTCCCTGTAAGTCCTCATCAAACACCACATAAACTTCGTGAAGGTGGTTCGACTCGTCTCTAAACTGCAGAGCTGCTATATCATCTTCGTAACGCAGCAGTTTTGGTGGGTTACTTAAGTTGTGTGTTCTGGGCGGCAAAATTAAACGCCGTTCTTCGAGCTGCTTGCCGTCCCAACTTGCGGCGACCTGTTTGGGCCGGAATTTAATCACTATCCCAGCCATGAGTGTCATGGTCAGTAAGGCGCCAACCGCAATAACCCATATCGGCACTACACCACCAATATAAATTGCCATCCACAACGCCAAAAAAAAGCCGCCCCAGGCTTGGGGGCGGCGGCTATCACGATAAAACTGAAGTGTTTCAGAATTGTTCGTCGTCATGTAAGTATAAACTCTCGCTGCCGTCTTTAATTGCACCCAATAATGCGTGAGTACGAGGCATAATGCGAGCAAAGTAAAAACGCGCTGTTTTAATTTTTGACGCCAGATAAGGCTTTTCAGCTTGTTTTTGCTCAGCCGCAACGGCCATTCGTAACCACATGTAACCGTAAGAAATATATCCCACCAAGTGCAAATATTCTACCGCAACACTGTTCACCAGGTTTTCATCGGTAGCCGTTTTTTGCAGTAACTCTTCGCTGATACTGGTTAAGTCCTGCAGTGACTTCTGCAAAGTTTCAGCTTCTTTAGCCCAGTTACTGTTGCCTGCAATCCCCTGTAGGAATGTTGCTATTTCTTCCACAAAAGGCTTCAGTAGTTCGCCACGCGAGCCCCCTACTTTACGGCCCAGCAAGTCGAGTGCCTGAATGCCGTTAGTTCCTTCATAAATTTGTGCAATACGGGTATCGCGAACCAACTGCTCTTGCCCCCATTCGCGCACATAGCCGTGACCACCAAACACCTGCTGACCGTGAATAGTCGACTCAAGACCGGTATCGGTTAAAAACGCTTTAGCAACAGGCGTCAGTAATGCCACCATAGCATCGGCTTTTTCACGAACCGCATCACCTTGAGAGTATTTTGAGCGGTCTAGCTGCTGACCGACCCAAGTCGAAAATGCACGACCGCCTTCGGTCAACGCTTTCATGGTCAGCAGCATGCGACGCACGTCACCATGCACTAAAATGGAATCTGCCTCAGCGCTGTCATTTCGAGTCGCTTTCGCGCCGCGTCCCTGAATGCGATCTTTCGCGTACTCCAAAGCATTTTGATAAGAGCGCTCTGCTGCACCCAGTCCCTGAATACCAACGCCCAGACGTTCGTAGTTCATCATTGTGAACATAGCGGGCAAACCACGATGCGGCTCGCCAACCAACCAGCCTTTAGCGCCGTCAAAGTTCATCACACAGGTTGCTGAACCATGAATGCCCATTTTGTGCTCAATAGAGCCACAACTTACGGCATTACGCTCTGTTAAATTACCTTCGGCATCGGATAAAAATTTCGGAACCACAAACAGCGAAATACCTTTAGTACCCGCCGGTGCGTCAGGCAGTTTTGCCAGCACTAAGTGAACAATGTTGTCCGCTAAGTCATGCTCACCACCTGTGATGAAGATCTTCGTGCCGCTAATTTCAAAACTGCCATCCTCTGATGGAATAGCTTTGCTTTTGATAATACCGAGATCGGTTCCGGCGTGAGGTTCGGTCAGACACATAGTACCTGTCCACTCACCTGAAACCATACGTGGTAAGTAATGATTTTTGAGTTCGTCACTGCCGTGGGAGTCAATGGCCATAATGGCCCCGGAAGTAAGACCCGGGTATAGTGAAAAAGCGATATCTGCACTGCACAGCATTTCTTCGTACTGCGCTGATAACGACTTAGGCAGCCCCATACCGCCGAACTCAGGGTTAGCAGTAACACCAACCCAGCCACCTTCGGCTAACTGACGGAAGTTTTCTTTATAACCCTTAGGCGTTGTGACTACACCGTCTTCAAACTTAACGCCTTCTTCGTCAGCTTCGCGCGCCAGCGGAGCTACTAAGTTTTCGGCTACCTTAGCGCCTTCATCAAGAATCGCACCTGCGGTTTCAACATCCATCATTTCAGCCAGTTCAGGAGCCTGCTCCCAATCCGCTGCGACATTAAAAACGTCATGCAGGACAAAGTCCATATCATCACGTGGAGCTCTGTAATCCGCCATATCTTTTACCTCTTGTCTGAACCAAACAGGGAATTTAAACCCTTAATTTAAACACCTGTTTAAACTGTATCGCACAAGAGTATGAATCCCATTGCGGGATGTCAATAATTTCTATCGTTTCCAGTCTTCTAAAGCAGGGTGCGAAAAGGCTTTATAGTCAAGCGCAAGTACCACCTGATGTGGCTCAATACGAATGACATTTAAGCTTTGGTAGCTGTCACCTTCGTACAAACGCTGCCCATTCAGCTCAATCCAGCGGTCACTCGAACTGCTCCGGTACATGTGGCTGTCATAGCTAAACTCTGGCACTTGTCGTTGGAATGCGGTCGACAAGTCAGACAAAGAAGGTACCACACTCACTTTACTTTCTGTCCCTCCCCCGGTTTGCTCAACGGCGTCCTGAAATCGGTTCAAAAGTTCAGGAGAAACATTTGATAAATCCAGAGCTTCGCGCTGATTCTCTGTTGGCTGTCGTGCCTGAGTCTGAGATTCCACCTTATTACTCGTAAGTGCCTGGGACGGCTCCGGCTCTGTCGGTGTCGCTTCCCAGCTCACCTCAGGGAGAGAAACGGCCTCTCCCCATGAGAAGTCAAGGGCAGTCATTTTAGTATCTGTGCCCGGCGCACCAGACCATAATACGGCTGCATACCCCGTTACACCGCCCAAAATAAGTGCCAACGGCCAAATCAGCCACAAGCGACTGGTCCGTTCTCTGTCTTGCGCAATAAGAGAGCTGTCTAATACGCTTTTGTTTTTCAAAAGGGGAGACTGCTGCTGTTTTAGTGCTTTTAGTAATGACGACATGATTATTCGCCCCCCTTTAATCTTGGACCGAAGTTGGAAGCTCTCGAAGCTAACCACGCCAACGTTGCAGCATCAAGCGTCCCGGTAACTTTTAACCCGTTGCTAAGTTGCAGCTCTCGAAACTGGCTGGACGAGTCTGCATCGTGCAGCTTTTCCGGTAAATGACGTTTTAACCGCGCTCTAATCCACTCTTGCTTATCTTCCGCGGTTTCGGCCGGAGCTTGTTGGTAGAGCAGTAAAAATTCTCCCGTCCAGCCGTCAGTCGTTGTCGGCGTTTCGGTTGTCATTAATAATGGAGAAGAGTCCTTGCGATACAACAAGGCCGGATAATTAATACTTTTCAGCTGCTGCAAAGTTTGGTTCATGCGGGCACAGGCTAAGTCATACTGTTCAACCCACTGGCAAAATGGCTCTGACTCTGGTGGTTCGGGCAGTCCCCAAACACTGGCGAGCTGTTGCGCCGACGCATAATCATTCGTAATTTTCACAGGTTTTGGTGAAGGTGAGCTGTACCAAAACGTCGCAACTGCCGCCACCGCGAAAAGTAACAAACTCCCTGCGACAGAAAGTGCCTTTGTCTTGTTCGGCTTTCCCCTTTTCGATGGACCGTCCAGTTCAATAGCCGCCTGGTTCAAATGGGCAGGCTTTACCTCTGGTGACGAATCGGTATAGGCAGCCAGCAGAGCCCTGTCGCAATACAGGTTTAAAAGCCTCGGAATACCTTGTGTCAGCTGATGTGCTCTTTTTGCCGCAGCCGCTGTAAACAGTGGCCGGTTTGCCCCTGCCACTTGCAATCGATAGGCAATATAACGCTGTGTATCTTGTTCAGTAAGAGGCAATAAGTGATAGCGCGCCGTAATTCGCTGAGCTAACTGTCTTAACTCCTGACGACGCAGCAAATCCTGGAGCTCAGGCTGCCCAATGAGAATAACGCGTAATAGTTTTTTATTGTGTGTTTCCAGGTTGGTCAGCAGGCGCAACTGCTCTAACACCTGCGGTCTTAAGTGCTGCGCTTCATCAATAAGCACCACACACTGCTGTCCGTCTTCATTGGCTTTTAGCAAAAACTGGCTGAGCTTATCCGTCAGCACTTTCCGTGTTGCCGAGCGTTTTTGATAGCGAATACCAAACTCATCGCACAGGCTAGCCAACAGCTCATCTTCATTCAACATGGGGTTTAGAATAAAGGCTGTTTCGGTCGACTCCGGTAGCTGCTCAATAAGCGCCCGTGACACTGTTGTTTTGCCCGTGCCGACCTCGCCGGTTAATAAGATAAAACCGCCACTGCCCTGCAACCCTTGGGTCAGGTGAGCTAAGGCTTCTTGATGGCGCTCACTCAGGTAAAGGTAATTAGGGTCTGGCGCTATGGAGAAGGGCTCTGCCTGCAAACCAAAATAGTTTTGATACATAAGCGTTGTGCGCAATTTATTATTATTTAACCAACAGTGTAACGACTTGCTTGCACATCCACCAGTGATTAGCGATGATCACTTTCACTAAGTATGGCGTTTAACCGGGGAGTCATGAGTGCAAACCTATTTAGTCGGCGGTGCTGTTCGCGATAAGTTACTGGGGTTAGCCGTTAAAGAACGTGATTGGGTGGTTGTTGGCGCAACGCCACAACAAATGCTCGATCAGGGCTTCCAGCAAGTGGGAAAAGACTTCCCGGTATTTTTGCACCCACTAACCCGAGAAGAATATGCCCTCGCCCGCACTGAGCGTAAGAATGGTAAAGGCTACAAAGGCTTTGATGTATTCGCCTCACCGGATGTCACTTTAGAAGACGACTTGGTGCGCCGCGACCTTACTATCAATGCCATAGCCGAAGACGAGCATGGACAGCTGATAGACCCCTACGGTGGCCAGCGTGATATTGAACAGAAAAAGTTACGCCACGTGTCACCGGCGTTCGAAGAAGACCCCTTAAGGGTGCTTCGCGTTGCTCGCTTTGCTGCCCGGTTTAAGCACTTAGGCTTTACCATTGCCGATGAAACGCATGAATTACTGGTCAAAATAGCTCACTCCGGCGAGCTTGAAGCTTTGACGCCTGAGCGCGTTTGGCTGGAATGGGAAAAGTCATTAGGCACAGGTAACCCGGACGTATTTCTGAGTACCCTGGCTGATATTGGCGGTTTAAATCAGGTTCTTAAGCAGTTCAAAGCGAAAAACAAAAATCTGACTCGTTTACACAAGGCGGCTCAATTCAGCGCATCTCACACCGAGCTTACCAAGCCACTTATTTTTGCGAGTTTGTTTATTGGCGAGTCGCCCGTCGAAAATATACCCAGCTTTTGCAAAGTATTGGCAATACCCAATGAGTATCGTGATGCCGCTGTACTTGCCGAGCGAAATAGTGACTTTATTATTTCAACAAAGCTGCCGAGCGCCGAGCAATTTGCTGAGGCATTGCAGTCGATAGACTACTGGCGCCGCCCGGAAAAACTGCAACAGCTACTATTGCTGCGTCAATTAGAGCATGAAGCGACTGAATTTTCAGAATGTGTTGTTGAGCAAAATCAGCAACTGGTGCAAGCCGCGATAAAGGCTTCGGAAGTGAGCCCTCAAGCACTGATAAATGAAGGCTTCACCGGCAAACAACTTGGGCTTGCGATAAAAGAAAAGCGACTGGAAACACTTAAGCACGAGCTTAAGCAAACTCTTTAAGCCAGTCGGTGTTTTCCAGCGGAGTTAAGTTTTGCTGTTCAAGCTGTTGGCAATATTGGCGCCACATTGCGCCGTAAGTTTTCTTCAAAATCGGGTGTTGTCTGTTTTCGGCTATTTCCGCCAAAGGCCAAAGCACAAACGCATTTTCAGTTATTTCGTGGCGTGGCAGCTGTGGTGCTTTTTCGCGCACCATATCGTCGTAAAGCAACACGTCGATGTCTAGCGAGCGGGGGCTGTACTTAGCGCTGTCGGGTTTGCGGCCGTTTTCTTGCTCAATGCGCTTGCAATGCGCTAATACCGTTTCAACCGGCTGCAAAGTAGTAACTTCTACGACAAGATTGTAAAAGTCGCTGCCCTTGAACCCCACCGCCTCGCTCAAAAAAATACGTGAACGTTGCTGGTAGTTAAAGCTGTCCGCCAACGCCCTCAAGCCGGACAAAATATGCTGTTCTTTATCGATATTTGAGCCGAGTCCTAAAAAGACAACTGCCACAGTAACCCCTTAGCCGAAAGGACTGTCGAAAACACTGCGACGAACAGTCACCGCGACATTAGCGGCATTGGGGACGGCACCGGGCTTCGACACCTTCACCTCGACATTCTGCACGCCAAACTCATTGAGAATTAGGGTAGCAACGCCTTCGGCTACGGTTTCAATTAACTGACGTGGCTTTTCAGCAACCCATTGAGTCACTTTTTCACTGACTAAGGCGTAATCAAGAGCGTCGTTCAAGTCATCGGACTTCGCGGCGGTTTGGTTATCCCAACTCATTTGAATATCTAAAGTGAGTGTTTGCTTCTTCTCTTTCTCCCAGTCGTACACGCCTATGATTGTATCTACGCTGAGGCCTTCAATGCTAACCACATCGATATCCGCTTGTTCCATTTTCACTCACCCCATAGTAATTGCGGCAAAAACCGCTTATTCTATAAACCGTAATTTTAAACCGCAGTCTACCCTAACAAAAGAGGGATTCGTACCCTATGACAGCGTTAACCATACTGATGATTCTGACAGCCTACCTCTTAGGCTCTATCAGTAGCGCTGTGCTTATCTGTAAATTATGGGGCCTGCCTGATCCTCGAAAGGAGGGGTCTGGTAATCCGGGGGCGACTAATGTCTATCGGGTTGGTGGAAAAATTCCGGCCTTGCTCACACTCTGGTTTGATGTATTAAAAGGCATGGTGCCGGTGTGGGGCTCGTACTTTTTAGGTATAGAGCCCTTTTTCTTGGGGCTCATAGCGGTGGCTGCCTGTCTGGGTCACATTTTCCCGCTGTATTTTCATTTTCGCGGTGGCAAAGCTGTCGCTACGGCATTAGGCGCCATGTTCCCGGTCGCCTGGGAAATGGCCTTACTACTTATTGCGACGTGGCTTGTGGTCTTCAAAATAAGCAAAGTGTCATCACTTGCCGCGCTTATCACTGTCTGTCTGGCGCCTTTTTATGCGTATTGGATAAAACCGCAGTACACCGTGCCAGTTATTATGATTTCGCTGTTAATTTTGTGGCGACACCAGTCAAATATCGTACGCCTGACATCCGGTCAGGAAAAAGGCTTTAAACGCCGTCAGTAGCCGCCGCTGGTTTGGCCACCTGCATCGGCTCTAAGTCGGTCATTGGCCAGCGCGGATACGTCTTAACACTCAATGCTTCGCGCTCTCCCGCCTGCAAACGCAAAGCCCCCGCGAGCGCGATCATGGCACCGTTGTCAGTGCAAAATTCAGTGCGAGGATAAAACACACGACCGTTCACTTTTTTCATTAACGCCTCGAGCTCGGCCCTTAGATGTTTGTTAGCACTTACTCCACCAGCTATGACCAGTCGCTTATAGCCCGTTTGCTTTAACGCACGACGGCATTTAATAAGTAAGGTATCAACAACCGCATCCTCAAACGCGCGGGCAATATCCGCCAGTGTTTGCTCGCTGTTGTCATTCGCCGCTAATGTATTTGCCGCAAAGGTTTTTAAACCACTGAATGAAAAGTTCAAACCGGGACGGTCTGTCATCGGTCTTGGGAACGTGAAGCGATCACTCACACCCTTTTCGGCAAGTGCTGCAAGCCTCGGCCCGCCCGGGTAGTCGAGCCCCATTAATTTAGCGGTTTTATCGAAAGCCTCACCGGCAGCATCATCGACAGACTCACCCAGCAACTCATAGTCACCAATACCTTTGATCTGAACCAGCTGCGTGTGTCCGCCCGACACTAATAAGGCGACAAAAGGAAATTCGGGTTGATCATCTTCCAGCATAGGCGCCAGCAAATGGCCTTCCATGTGGTGTACACCAACAGCAGGAAGACCCCATCCAAATGCCAGGCTTCGGCCTATGCAGGAGCCAACTAACAAAGCACCGACCAGGCCCGGACCTTTAGTATAAGCCACTCCATCCAAGTCTTTCGGTGTTAACCCTGCTTCTTGTAGTGCGGCTTTCACCAACGGCAACGTTTTACGTACGTGGTCTCGTGACGCCAATTCAGGTACAACACCACCATAATCAGCATGCAGCTTTACTTGCGAATACAGCTGATGAGCCAGCAGCCCTTTTTCAGTGTCATACACCGCAATACCTGTTTCATCACAAGACGTTTCTATACCTAATACCCGCATACTACTCACCGATGATGCTTTTTACCGACAATTGCGGTTATTTTACCTGATTTTTGCGGCTATGACTCGCCAGAGTCAAAAAGTTATGCCACTTTATGAGCCCCTAGTTTGACTGCAGTTCACTAAGGGTTAAGCGACGACTATCGAGCGGCCGGCCATCAACGTCACGGAGCGTTAAAACAAGTTCCGGCTGCTCTTTCCAGATCACTTCAATTTGACCATAACGACTTTCTTCATAAGCTTGTCCGTCTCTGTATACGGACGAATAGGGAGTATCGCTCCCTAAGTTAATGCTGCCGGCAGTGACCTGCCAAAGCGGGTAAGACAAATAATCATCAGCATTAGAAAATTCGCCAAACAAGCGGTCGCCAACGCCCAGTATGAGCCCCGAAGGTTGTAGCTCTTGCAGAACAGACTTCAATCTATCCTGCTCTTTAGGAAACATTGACCAACTATCGTAACCGTTGGCCGGTGCAAGTACTGGCGTCGCACTGAGTAAAATTCTTACTTCAGCGGGCTTTTGCAGTTGCTCTTTCAGCCATTGCCATTGCTTGTCGCCAAGCAGATCGCCCGCTCGATTCGGCTGATAAGGTCCCAGGTCAGCATTAAAGCGGCGCGTTTGTCGCTCCATCCAGCCGACTTGCTCTAACTCGTCACGATTCCAGCGACCATCGAGTACAATAACCTGCACCCGTTGCGGCTCATTACCAAAAATAACGCTTTTCGCAATACCATGCTCCTGAAACAGTCGTTCAGAGGTTGCCGGCTCCCGCCAAAAGGTCAAAAAGTGATTTCGTACAGCGTAGCGCTGAGGGTTGGTTTTACCCGTATGCCCACTAATACTGTAATCAGTTCTATTCCAAACAGACATCACTGCTGAACCACGCCGCAACACTCGAGGCCCGCGGAAGCGGTTAAAGACTTCATAAGCGTCAAGCAAGGCATCCATGTCATCCGCTTCAACATCTAATGTATTACCCAAAAACACAAAAACTTCCGGTTGCGCATGGTTAACTGCATCCCAAACCTCTTGTCGACTGCTGTGGTCCATGCAACAGCCAAAAGCCACCCGAGTGCTCTGCTGAGCCTGAGTGGTTGCCGTCAAAAGCAGTAGTGAAGCCCCCAACAGTAGCTGGGCAACAACCGATTTATTGCTTAATCGTTGGCAAGAACGCATTAGAAGTCCTCTTTATTCGCAGCGCAGCGACGCGCCTCCTCTGCATCTATATCGCCACGAGATACTAATTTCTTAAGCGCTTGATCCAGAGTTTGCATTCCCTTTTCGGCACCGGTTTGAATGGCTGAGTACATTTGCGCCACTTTGTCTTCGCGAATCAGGTTTTTAATTGCCGGTGTCGATACCATGATTTCGTGCGCGGCAATGCGCCCACCACCAATGCGCTTCAACAAGGTTTGCGAAATAACCGCCCGCAAAGACTCCGACAACATTGAGCGAATCATCGGTTTGTCGTCGCCCGGGAACACATCAATAATGCGGTCTATGGTTTTCGGCGCTGACGTTGTATGTAAGGTACCTAACACCAAATGCCCGGTTTCAGCGGCAGTCATCGCCAATCGAATGGTTTCCAGGTCACGCATTTCACCCACCAGAATCACATCCGGGTCTTCCCGCAAAGCCGAGCGCAACGCCGCGCTAAAACTTCGGGTATCGCGATGCACTTCACGCTGACTCACCAGACTTTTCTGGTTGTCATGCACAAACTCAATGGGGTCTTCAATGGTTAAAATATGCTGCGAACGGGTTTGATTAATATGATTCACCATCGCTGCTAAAGTCGTCGACTTACCAGAGCCCGTTGGACCAGTCACTAATACTAAGCCTCGAGGCGCATCAATAATATCCTTAAAGCTCGCAGGTGCCCCGAGCTCATCTAGTGTCGTGACATTGTTGGGAATCATCCGAAACGCGGCGGCAATGCCTTTTCGCTGCGTAAAGACGTTAGCTCGAAAACGCGCAACACCCTCTATTTCAAAAGAAAAGTCACATTCAAAGCGCGAATTAAACTCTTCCTGCTGCGATTCGGTCATTATCGCGAACAAGTCGCTTTTTAATTCTTCAGCAGAGTGCATGGGTTGATTTAAGGCCCGAATGTCCCCATCAACTCTTATCATAGGCGGACTTCCTGACGACAAATGTAAGTCGGAAGCGTTTTGTTTCACACTAAAGGCGAGTAATTCGCTAACATTCATATCCTGTCCCTGAATCAATGAGATGACGATTGCTATGACTATTAAGGTATCAGAAAAAATACAAAATAACCTTGTTAACCTCCGTCAGCAATTAAAGATATTAGGCGAGGAGTCTAGTGACAAACAACCCGTTGAGTTGTTGGCTGTCAGCAAGAAGCACTCCATTGATGCTATTAAAGCAGCGGCAGAAGCAGACCAAGTACACTTTGGTGAAAACTACGTTCAAGAAGGCGTCGAAAAAATTCAGCAGCTAAAAGCCGAAGGCTTTAATCAGTTACAGTGGCACTTCATTGGTCCGTTGCAGTCCAATAAAACGAAAGACGTTGCTGAACATTTCGACTGGGTGCAAAGCATTGAGCGCGAAAAAATTGCCCGTCGCTTAAACGAGCAGCGCCCCTCAGACAAACCGCCGTTAAACGTATTGCTGCAAGTAAACATTGATGACGACGATAACAAATCGGGATTATCGGCAGATGATGTTGAGAACCTGGCACGCTTTGTCAGTAACTGCGAGAACTTGAAGCTCAGAGGGCTAATGACCATTTTAAAGGCCGGAACCTCAGAGCAGGAGCGTAGAGACAGCTTTTCGAAAATGCGCCAGCTATACCAGCAACTGCAAGCGGTGTACGGCGAGCAAATTGACACACTCTCGATGGGAATGAGCGGCGATATGCGACAAGCCGTGCTAGAGGGTGCTAATATGGTACGTATTGGAACAGCAATTTTTGGACAACGGGAGTCATAATGAAAGACATTCGCAACATTGCGTTTATTGGTGCCGGTAATATGACACAAAGTATTGTCGGCGGTATGTGCAAAAGCGGTTACCCTGCAGACAAAGTCTGGGTCAGTAACCCAAGTGACGCAAAGCTTGAGAAAATGAAATCGGAGCTGGGCGTTAATACCAGCAATGACAACCTGGAAGTGGTCGAAAAAGCGGACGCTATCGTGCTTGCCGTGAAACCTCAGCTGATGTCTGAAGTGTGCACACACTTACGTGAAAACGTCAGCAATTTGAGTGATAAACTTATTATTACTATTGCGGCAGGTATCCGTATTCCGAAGTATCGCGAGTATCTGGGTGAGAGCATTCGCATTATTCGCGTCATGCCAAATACGCCATCGTTAGTTGGTCAGGGTATGTCAGGCTTAGTCACTGACGACTCAGTCGATCAGGCAGACAAAGACTTTGTCACTGAAGCGTTCAACGGTGTTGGTGAAACCCTGTGGGTTGCCGACGAAGACCAGTTAGATATTTTGGGTGCGGTCGCCGGTAGTGGTCCAGCGTACTTTTTCGAATTTATGGACAGCTTGGCAAAAGCAGCTACGGCACTTGGCTTTGATGCCGCCAAAGCTCGCGAGATGGTACAACAAACCTGTTTAGGTGCCGCGCAAATGGCGAAAGAAAGCGACTTGTCGCTGGAAGACTTACGTAAACAAGTAACCAGCAAAGGTGGTTCTACAGCGAAAGGTGTAGAAGCGTACCAAGAGTCCGACTTGCACGGTATTTCAGATAAAGCGGTCAAAGCCGCCGTTAACCGTAATCAGGAAATGGCGAAACTCTTCTAGGAGCCAGTAATGAATAACGCGCTTACGTTTTTAGTCGCAACACTCATTGATCTTTATCTGATCATTGTTTTGCTACGGCTTTGGATGCAGCTGACCAAAGCGGACTTTTATAACCCGGTCAGTCAATTCGTTTATAAGGCGACACAACCTATTGTTGGGCCGCTTAGAAGCTTTATGCCCAGTGTTGGTTCACTGGACACGGCAAGCCTGCTGCTCGCTTTGGCGCTAGGAATCCTCAAAGTCGCCGCCTTGGTGTGGCTGAACGGCCTCGCTGCAGGCGCCTTGGTTATTGTCATTCAAGGCGTACTGGCGACCATAAGCAGCTTCTTGTCGATGTTGTTCTGGGTGCTGATTATTCGGGCGATTCTAAGCTGGTTCTCGCAGGGATATAACCCGGTTGAAGCCATGCTGCACCAAATAACTGAGCCAGTTTTAGCGCCTATCCGCAAGGTTATACCGCCACTGGGCGGCCTCGACTTGTCGGTGCTTGTCGCCATTATTGCGTTGCAATTTTTGCGCATTTTAATTGGCGTATAATCTCAGTTAATAAAATATAAGGTGGGAGTAAAAGTTATGTTGAAAAGTACCCTGTTTGCGTTAAGTGTTGCCTTTGTTGCCGTTTTTTCGAGCGCAACATACGCAGAGCAAAAACAGACTTTAGGCAACTGGGATGTTCACTATAGTGCTTTTACTTCCACATTTTTAGCGCCTAAAGTTGCAGCTACCTACGGTATTACCCGAAGTGCTTCTAAAGGTGTTCTGAACATATCCGTGCTTGATAAAAATACACAAGCGCCGCAAGAGCTGGAAGTTACGGGCCAGGTTGTGAATCCCCTTGGTCAGGTTCAATCGTTGGAGTTTCAGAAAATTACTGAGGCAGAAGCGGTGTACTACATTACTCAGTTTGACTACACCAACGCCGAAACCTTGCGTTTCACCATTAATATTGGCGACGAGCAAACCTTAAAATTCAACCAGGAATTCTGGTTGAACGACTGACTTTTGACCTAGTTACTCACCGGTTTAACACCAATAGACTGGATATCGCCGGTTTCGCTAACGTTTCGTACCGTTAACACAACATCCCCCAACCTGACCTTGTCACCAATAACCACCCGCCGGTGGAATTTCTGCGAGAAGTAGTCCGCAATAGTGGTACTTAGCAAGCCCTCGTCCAAATCGCCCAGTGGGTAGAAACTACCGACATCAGCCAGGGTTAAGTCTCCTTTAAGAGTAAAGTCACCGAAGAACTCTTTTTCGTTCACTTTCAGTCCTTTACCGCCTGACGCAAGAATTCGACTGACTTCATCAATATCTTTTACAGTAGCGGCGACAAGCAAGCCATCACCCTCCTGCACCATCGGTTGGGTTTCCGGCTGTAACCACTCTCCTTCCCGTATAATTCCAACAAAGGTCGCTGGGGCCGTTAGTTTAAGATCTTTCCATGTTCGGTCGCAGGCCGGTGATGTTTTATCAATACGATATAGCCATACTTCAAGCGACTCAGAGCTTGGCACCGACGATAAAGGCATACGCTGCTGCGGCTGTGCCTTTAAAGGCACTTCAAGCCCAAGCCAGCGAGCTACCGGCGCAATACTCCATCCTTGAATAATCAGCGATATCATCACCACCACGAACGCGATATCAAAGTACAGCTCCTGGTTCGGCACGCCACTTAACCATGGAAACAAAGCCAGGATAATAGGCACAGCCCCTCTAAGCCCGACCCAACTTATAAATACCTGTTCCCGCCACGGGAAACTGAACGGTAACAAACTTACAATAACCGCCAGCGGGCGGGCGATAAAGATAAGTGCCACCGCAATACCTATCGCGATAGGTGCGTTCGCCACCAGGTAAGACGGTACAACCAGTAGACCCAGAATAAGGAACATGGCCATTTGACTTAACCAAGCTAAACCATCCTGAACCTGCAGGATATGAACAAGCTGTGGTAAGCGCCCATTACCAATGACAAATCCCATTAGGTAAACCGCTAAAAAACCACTCGCGTGCAGCTTAGCGGTTAATGCATAGATAGTGATTGCGCAGGCAACAGCAAGCAGCGGGAAAAAACTAAAACTCAAAGGAAGCTTTCGAGCGGCGACAATAAACAGGCGTCCCCCTAACCAGCCAATTGCCAAGCCTCCGATAAGCTGCCAGATTATATCTAACGCCATCCAATGCCACTCGGTCATGGTTCCGCTGGCAACCGCAGCCGTCATCGTTAAAGTGAGAATGACTGCCATGGGATCGTTGCTGCCTGATTCTATTTCAAGCGTCGATGCCACCCGCTCTTTTATTTGCAAACCGCGAGACTGGAAAATACCAAAGACTGCTGCGGCGTCAGTAGAGCTTAAAATTGCGCCCATCAGTAAAGCTGCTGGCCAGGGCAAATTAAATAAATACACCGCAGACGTAGCCACAATAGTACAGGTTAACGCCACACCTATCGTTGCCAGGCTAATTGCTGGCCAGAGCGCCACCCGGAAACGTTCTGGTTGAGTTCGCATACCACCATCAAAAAGAATAATAACCAATGCCGCCGAGCCAATAAAAAAGGCGATATCCGGATTATTGAACTCAATTCCCAGAATACCTTGCTCACCCGCCAGCATTCCTACCAACAGAAACGTCAGCAACACCGGAGCGCCTAAACGATTCGATGCAACGGCTGCCAGAATGCTAACAACTAACAGCAAGCCACATAGCAGAATTAGGGTATTCGCAGAGTCCAAATAACAGCTCCTTCTTATCGTTTTTCTGGTTTTATCATAACAGCTTTGTGCATTTTTTTGTGAAGATTTCAAATTCCGCCAAAAACCGATATCCTGTGCGCCGAACAGGCATGAGGTATCAATTATGGCAACGGCAAAAGAAATCGTACTAGCGACAGGAAACCCAGGTAAGGTCAGAGAGCTGCAGGCAATACTGGCTGGCAATGCGAACACCTCAGACTGGCAAGTACTACCACAGTCGAACTGGTCTTTCGAAGAGGCCGAAGAAACAGGCACTACTTTTGTCGAGAACGCTATAATTAAAGCGCGCCACGCGTGTGAAAAAACCGGATTGCCTGCTATTGCCGATGACTCAGGTCTGGCAGTTGATGCCTTGAACGGAGCCCCGGGCGTTTACTCTGCACGATACGCCGGTGCAGACGCATCGGACAATGATAATATCGAAAAATTATTACAAGCACTGTCGGGCGTAGCAACTGAGAAGCGCCAGGCGCAATTCCATTGCGTTTTGGTTTATATGAAAAGTGCTCAAGACCCGACACCACTGATTTGCCACGGTATGTGGCACGGCTCTATCTTAACCTCACCGCAAGGCACAAATGGCTTTGGTTACGACCCCGTATTTTGGGTTGAGCAACACGGGTGCTCAGCGGCAGAGCTTGAGCCGTCTGTAAAACAACAGCTCAGTCATCGCGGTCAGGCTTTACAACAACTATTGAGTCAATTGAGTTAATGACAGCGCCTAAACTTAAGCTCCCGCCGCTATCGCTCTACGTTCATATTCCGTGGTGCATCCAAAAGTGTCCGTATTGTGATTTCAATTCGCACAAGCTGTCGGGAGAAATTCCTGAGCGAGAGTACGTTGCCCGACTACTAGATGATTTGCGAGCCGATTTTAGTTGGGTACAAGGGAGAGATATTACGTCGATCTTTATTGGTGGCGGCACGCCCAGTGTACTGAGTGCGGCCGCGATGCAGTCATTAATGGATGGCATTCGACAGCTGCTTGTTTTAACCGATGATTGCGAAGTTACCATGGAAGCAAACCCTGGCACCTTTGAAACAGAAAAGTTTGCTGACTTTGTCAAAGCCGGCATCACTCGTTTGTCTATTGGTGTGCAAAGCTTACAATCAGAGCAGTTGTCCCGGTTAGGCCGCATACATGACCCGGAGCAGGCCCGCGAGGCCGCTGCACACGCGTCACAACTGCCGCTAAAAAGCTTTAATTTAGACTTAATGCATGGACTGCCTAATCAGTCTTTAGATGCCGCCATGGATGATTTAAAGCAAGCCATTGCGCTCAATCCGCCGCACATTTCCTGGTATCAGCTCACCATCGAGCCCAATACTCTGTTTGCAAGCTCTCCTCCCGAGCTCCCCGATGAAGAAACTCTCTGGGATATTTATCAAAAAGGGCATGAGCTTCTGGAGGCGGCGGGTTATAAGCAGTACGAAGTTAGCGCTTACTCTAAACCCGGCCACCAGAGTCGCCATAACCGCAATTACTGGCAGTTTGGTGACTACCTGGGCATTGGCTGCGGTGCTCACAGCAAAGTGACGCTTGCGCAGGAGCAACGCATCATTCGCTGTGAGAAAATTAAGCATCCAAAAGGCTACCTAGATTTAACCAAACCGCTGCGTTATAAGCTCAATGAAGTAGCTAAAGACGACTTAACCTTTGAGTTTTTTATGAATCAGTTTCGCTTGTTGGAGCCTGTTTCTAAGCAGCGCTTTGAAAACACAACAGGATTGCCGTCGTCGCAGGCGTCACAGCAACTCAACAAAGCAATAAGGCTGGAGCTACTGACCGAAAACGATGAAACCTGGGAGCTCACTCCCAAAGGCCACCGTTTTCTGAACTCAGTGTTAGATACGCTTCTCGATTAATTAAGAACTTTAAATTGAAGGTCCCACACGCCATGCCCTTTTCCTTCACCACGGCGCTCAAACTTCGTCTTCGGGCGGCTGTCCGGTCTTGGAATGTAACCACCCGACTCGGATAAGTTAGCCAGAGCGCTGCTGCCGTTTAGTACTTCAAGCATATGCTCTGCGTAGTTTTCCCAGTCGGTTGCTAAATGAATAATGCCGCCAGCTTCTAGTTTTTTAATAAGCAGTTCAACAAATTCAGGTTGGATAATTCTGCGTTTGTGATGACGCTTTTTGTGCCAGGGATCAGGGAAAAATACTTGCACACAATTAAGGCTGTTATCGGGTACGCACTGCTTAAGCACTTCTACGGCGTCTTCATGAAACACGCGCAAATTCTTTAAATCAGCTTCCTCAGCCGCCATTAAACATGCGCCAACTCCGGGTTCATGTACTTCAATGCCAATAAAGTTGCGCTCAGGGTCATTCTCCGCCATTTCCACTAATGAATGCCCCATACCAAAGCCAATTTCCAGAGTGACAGGAGCTTTACGGTTAAAGACCTGCTCAAAATTCAGCATTCCGTCGGTCAGTGATAGTCCCATTTTTGGCCATTGGCGTTCTATCGCACCTGCCTGACCTTTTGTTAAGCGCCCTTCCCGTTTAACAAAGCTACGCACCGTCCTTACATATTTACCTGCCGCAGCAGCTTCTTCCGCACTTTTAAAATGACTCATTAGTCCCTAAACCATTGATAACAGCTAAACACCAAAAAAACAGGCCTGAATAATCAGGCCTGTTTATATCTCGTGCGATATTATCGCTGTTTCAACGTATCAATACAACGTACTATTCACGCTCTTTTGGTACGCGGTTAACCACTTTAAGAATCGCTTCGATACGGCGGTTAGCCTGGCGATCTGCCGCACTGTTTTCACGGACTTTTGGTTGAGACTCACCATGACCTTTTGAGTCTACACGGCTACTCTCAATGCCATAACGGTTAACCAATGCGTCAGCAACTGATTTAGCACGCTTCTCAGATAACCACTGGTTATAGTCCGCTTCACCTGTACTATCAGTGTGACCATGAATAGTGATATCCAACTGAGGATGCTCTTTCATGAACTCAGCCATTTCTTCAATGTCATCAAACGCATTGTCACGAATTTTCGAAGAGTTCAGGTCAAACTCTACTAGTAACTCTTCTGTGATGGTTTCATTTTCATACTGAATGCAGCCATCTTTATCAACTGAGTAGTCTTTTGGCGTATTCGCGCATTTATCATTCGCATCAATAACGCCATCACCGTCCGAGTCTACAGGTTTAGGCTCTGGCTTCGGTTCTGGTGTTGGTGCTGCTTTTTGAGGCTCTGGTCTTGGACGCGGTTCAGGGCTTGCGTCACGACCACCAAAGAACCACTGTAAGCCAATGTTGGCAAACATCTCTGTGTAGTCTTCTTCCCAGCCGCGCTGGACACCACCTTCAATACGCCATGCTAAGTTGTCGTTAATGAAGCTGCGATGACCCACTGTGGCACGAGCAGCAACATCAGTAACATCACCAATCTCAGTATTGTTCACACCCAAGCCGGCATAAATATTGTTGTTGAAGTGGTAAAGAGCATCAACACCATAACTATCGCCGTATGCATCACCACCACCGACTAAATCGGCTTCCATGTAATCGTAATAAATGCGGGCTTCCCAAGCTTCAGTCATCATGTAACCGGCTTCAATGCCTGACGTAAAGGTTTTAAAGCCGTCATCAACGAAGAATAACTGGTTATTGTCGACCGCAACGCGATCTTCGTCTGCAGAAAAGACACCCAAGCGTGCGCCTAAATAGAAGTCATCTTTGTCTGCTTCTGTTTGTTGCGCGAGTACCGGGGCTGTAAGGCCCGCAGCAATTAAAGATAAGGTAATTAAGTTTACTGCTTTCATTGCAAATCTCCTTTTCGATGCAATAACAAATCAGCTCTAAATATGAGAGACTGTTTATGATGTAAAGATTAGTACATTCCGTTGATAAGTCATTTTTATTTGCAGAGATTTACAGTTGACTCAGTCATTTAGTAGCAAAATCCTTGAGTGGTATCACAAATTTGGTCGAAAACACTTGCCGTGGCAACAAAGCAAGACCCCTTATAAGGTGTGGGTCTCCGAAATTATGCTGCAGCAAACTCAAGTCACGACCGTAATCCCTTACTTTCAACGGTTTATGAATAGCTTTCCTGACATTCATACGTTGGCAAAGGCACAACAAGATCACGTCTTAAGCTTATGGACCGGGCTTGGCTATTACGCCAGAGCCCGAAATTTACACAAAACAGCGCAAATGATTAGTCAGGATTTCAACGGCAATTTTCCAAGTACCGTCGACGCTCTGGAGGAACTGCCCGGAATAGGCCGCTCGACGGCAGGTGCTATTCTGTCTTTGGGTCACGGCTTATACGCACCGATTCTCGACGGCAACGTCAAGCGAGTTTTAGCCAGGCACTTTGCGGTTGATGGTTGGCCCGGTAAAACAGCCGTGCAAAAACGTCTTTGGGAATTAAGTGATGAATTAACCCCTAGGGAAGAATGCGGCAACTATAACCAAGCGATGATGGATATTGGCGCCACCGTTTGTACGCGGACTAAGCCTGAGTGTCACCGATGCCCTATTGCTGCCACTTGCACAGCATTTGCCAGCAATACTATTGAACTTTACCCTGGCAAAAAGCCGAAAAGAGCCAAGCCCATAAAGTCGACACAACTACTGATTATTAAGTGTGACAATGAGGTGTTACTGCAAAAGAACCCCCAACAGGGTATTTGGGGTGGACTTTGGGGCTTTCCTCAAGCACAGGCTGATACGGAAATAGAGAGCATTCTGGACACATTCGGCATTGCTGCTGAATCGACTCAGTCATTGGCTGAGTTTCGTCACACTTTCAGTCACTTTCATTTAGACTGTTTTCCGGTCGTCATTAGAGTATCTAAGAAACCAGACTCTCTCAGCGAGTCTAATAATGCCATGTGGGTTAACCTGGATTCAGAGCAACAGTTGGGCTTTGCCGCTCCAACCGTTAAACTACTTAAAGAACTGAACAAATAAGCGAGCGAATTATGAGCCGTACTGTATTTTGCGAATATTTACAAAAAGAAGCTGAAGGTCTCGACTTTCAGCTGTATCCCGGCGAGCTGGGTGAGCGTATTTTCAATCATATATCAAAGGAAGCCTGGGCTGAGTGGCAGAAAAAGCAGACCATGCTGATTAATGAGAAACGCTTAAATATGATGGATCCTAATGACCGCGAGTTTTTAGAAACACAAATGACTGATTTCCTGTTCGAGCGTAAGGATGTTCATATTGAAGGCTACACACCGCCAGAAAGCTAACACCTAACCGCCCTTAACTATGCCAGAGCCCCTTATTTAAAGGGGCTTTTTTATTTTTCTTGTCAATTTCTATGATTCTCTAATATATTGACAATAGTTATAACTTATGGGCGTTACTGGAGCTCATTCGGGCAATCTGTTAGACTACTAACGAATTCAACAAAAGGGAGTCTTTATGAAAGCGCCATCCTGGCGAAGAGCCGTACTGAAAGTGGGGAGTGCGCTCATCGCGCCAGATGAAACTGGGGTTAGTACCAAATACTTATTACCCATAGCTCGTTTCATTAACGAGTGTCATGAACGCGGACAAGAAGTCGTTTTAGTTTCTTCGGGCAGTGTTGCTGCCGGCCGCAAGCATATTCATTTCGAACATAAAAAAGTACCTGTCGCTGTTCGTAAAGCAATGTCGGCAGTTGGCCAAAATGAAATGATGGGGTACTGGTCGCGCTTTTTTGATTTCCCCTGCGCTCAGCTACTCATGACGCACAGTGACTTACGCGACAGAGCTCGTTATGTCAGCATCAAAAACACACTCAACAGATTGTTAGAACACAACATTTTGCCTGTTGTAAATGAAAACGATGCGCTTGCCACTGACGAAATGAAAGTCGGCGACAACGACAACCTGTCTGCAATGGTCGCAACACTTGTCGACGCTGATGCGCTCTTTATTTGCTCAGACATTGATGGGTTGTTCGACGCTGATCCAAACCTCAACCCTGACGCTAAGAAAATACCAGTGGTTGAGCAAATAGATGAAAGTATCTATTCATTAGCTGGCGGTTCAGTGAGTGACGTAGGTACCGGTGGTATGCGCACGAAGATTGAAGCTGCTGAGAAAGCAACGTCGCATGGTATCGACACGTATATTGTGAATGGCCGCAAAGGCGAAACGTTCGAATCTTTGCTGCAAGGAGAAATTCCAGGAACACTTTTCCGCCGCCAGTCTGATCCAATTAGCAATAAAAAGCATTGGTTAAGACATACCCTGGTTGCACAGGGCGAGATATTGATTGATGACGGCGCAGAGAAAGCGCTGGTCGAGAACGGTGCATCGTTATTAAGTTCGGGCATCGTTGACGTACAAGGTGATTTTGATCGCGGTGATGCTGTGCTGGTGCGTAGTGCCAATGACACAGACGCTATAGCTAAGGGCATCTGCCAATACAGCTCACACGAGCTTATGCACATTAAAGGGCAGCAAACAGAAGATATCGCCGAACAATTTGGCTATAGCCCAATTACAGAAGTGATTCATCGCGACGATTTAATGATTTTGGAGGATTCATGAGCCAGCAATTAGCTAAAGAAATTTCACAACGTGCTGCCAAAGCGGCACGTGCCGTAGCAACGTTATCAGAAGCAGACAAAAACAAAGTTCTGCAAAAAATGGCTGACGCTATTCGCGCGCACCAAGACAAGATTATTGAAGTGAATAAGAAAGACTTGGTAGCAGGCAAAGAAAAAGGCCTAAGCGATGCCATGATGGATCGTCTGGAATTAACACCAGAACGTGTCGAAGGCATGGCATCTGCTATTGAAGAAATTATCAACCTGAAAGATCCCGTTGGTGATAGCTATATACTCGAAGAGCGTCCTAACGGTCTTAAGATTGAAAAGATGCGTATTCCTCTTGGCGTTATTGCCATGATTTACGAAGCGCGTCCTAACGTAACCGCAGACGCGGGTGCACTGTGCTTTAAGTCTGGTAACGCTGTCATTCTGCGTTGTGGTCGCGAAGCCATTGAAAGCAGTAAAGCCATTGCCGAAGCATTACATGAAGCTTTAGAGCAAAGTGGTTTGCCAAAAGATGTTATTACCGTGGTGCCAACACCCGATCGCGAATTAATGACCGAGCTGTTGCAGCAAAAAGACTACATTGATCTGGTCATTCCTCGCGGTGGTGAAGGTCTTATCCACTACGTGAGTGACACCAGTAAAATTCCAGTCATTCAGCATTACAAAGGTGTTTGCCACTTGTATGTCGATAAAGACGCTGATCTTGACAAAGCACTGGCTATTTTGCTGAACGGTAAGACACAACGTACTGGTGTGTGTAACGCACTTGAAGGCTTATTGGTACACCAAGACGTTGCCGATAAGTTCCTGCCGATGGCAGCTAAAGCACTAGGCGAAAAAGATGTAACTATTCACGCAGACAAGCGTTCAGTTGGTTACTTCGATGGTGCCGATGAAATTGCGGATGACCAGTTCGGTGAAGAGTATCTGGCACTGGAAATTGCCGTACGCACCGTTGATGATTTCGACGGAGCATTAGAGCACATTCAGCAGTTTGGCAGTGGTCACACTGAAGTTATCGTTACTGAGAACGATGACACAGCGAAGCGTTTCATCCGTGAAGTTGACTCAGCAGTCACCATGGCGAATGCGTCATCACGCTTCTCTGACGGTGGCCAGCTTGGTTTAGGTGCTGAAATAGGCATTTCTACCAGTAAACTGCACGCTTATGGCCCAATGGGCTTACAAGCACTGACTACTGAAAAATTCGTAGTTACCGGTAACGGCCAAATTCGCGAATAATAACGACAGACTCTCTGTCATAATAAAAGCCCCGGCGCCAAAAACGCCGGGGCTTTTTTATCGCTACTTATAAAAAGCCAGTTTTAACGACGATATCCCGTCAACAACTCAGGCCAGTCTCGAGACTCTTTCCAATAAAAGGTATCGTTCTTCTCTTTTTCTTTTCTCAGAGAGCGCAATAAACGCTGAATGTTAGCTTCTTTCCAGTCGCCCTCTTCACGGAAGTCACATTTATCAAAGTCGACTATCCAGGCTTTATCGTGGTCATCCAGCATCAGGTTATGGCAGTTTAAATCTGAGTGATAGACCCCTGCGTCATGCAGCTCTTTAATGACCGCACCAAGCTTTTGCCAAAGTTCAGCTGATAACTGCTTTTCACGCAATAAACGAAAAACATCAACCGCACCAGGAATCACTTCGACAAGAATATCGGCTCTGTAGCTAAATACCCCTGTTTTCTCCATGCGGGCAGCAACAGGTCTTGGAACCGGTAGCCCTTTTTCACGAAGCTTGAGTAACAAATCAAACTCATAAATTGCCCTGCTTTTCTCAGCGGGCTCTCTTAAAAATCGATCTTTATTAATCTTTCCAACTAAACCACCGCGGTAATAGTGACGTAGCAACAACCCCAAGTCACCCTGCTGAATAAACCAAACCGTTGCCCGGCCGGTTGAATTACCCGCAATGGCTTTCTGCTGTTGCCAGTACTGTGCTGTGAAGTGCTTATCTTCAATTGCTTCAATAATGTCGCTATCGTAGCGAATAAGCCCGCGGGGACTCTGCTCTGTTTTTATCATACCGCTTCCTGTCAGAGTATATTCCAGTGCTCTCGCTAACACGCGTTGCGTTGCACCCTGATGCGTCTTTAAGACACCTTTAGCAGCATCATGTTGTTGTTTCATGACAGCTGGCTGCTGCAGCTTATTGATTGTTTTGACAATATCGTCAACGCTTTCTACCCAGTTTACCGCGCTGGCTTTTGCCAGCTCCCCGTAAACTTGCGGGAAATTAAAAACATGTTTACCAGACATAACATTGGAGCCAGCAGCAATAACTTCAAGGGGGTTATGTCCTCCTCGTTCAATTAAACTGCCGCCAATAAAACTCACAGGTGCTAACTGCCCCCAGAGCATCATTTCGCCCATGCTGTCCGCTAAAAACACATCGCAGTCACTCGGTATCGTTTCACACTGGCTGCGCCTCGCCAGTGTCAGTGAGCTTTCTTCGACCAGTTTTGCAACCGTCTCAAACTGTTCAGGATGTCTGGGCGCGATAATAAGACAGGCTCCCGGCTCTTCATTAAGAATGGCTTTATGGGCCGCAAGTAACAGCTCGTGCTCGCCTGGATGAGTACTGCTGCCCAGCCAAACCAAGCGTCCGTTAGAATTCTCTTTCCATGACGCCGCTTTTAACTTGTCAGCCTGACTAAGCTCAATATCGTATTTGAGGTTTCCATCGACAAATAAATGCTCTTTCGGCACACCCAATACGCTCATTCGACGCGCTGTTTCTGTATTTTGTACCGAAACCAATGCTAACTGTTGCCAAACTGACTTCATTAAACAATGGAAACGTCTATACCCTGCAGCGGAACGCTCTGAAAGCCGCGCATTAAGCAAACACACCGGCGTGTTTTTCATGGCCAGTCGGTTGAGCATTTGGGGCCACAACTCGGTTTCCATAATCCAAACAGCTTTCGGTTTTAGCTTAGTCGCAAAGCGTTTTGCAGCACCTGGCGTATCTAATGGCCAATACCGGCAAGTTACCGCATTGCTAAAGTGCTTCTCTATAAGTGCTCGTGCCGTCGGCGTCATGCAGGTTATAACCACCTTTTCCCCGGGAAACTGGACAATAAACTGCTCAATTAAACGCTTCGCTGCCAGGGTTTCTCCAACTGACACACTATGAATAACCGTACAGCCTTCAAGCTCGCTACTGACAGTATCCAGTGCTAGACGCTCTGACCAATGCGAGCGATAGCGACGGTCTTTTTTTCCGCGCAACCACAGCCAGACAAAAACGGCTGGAGTCACCAGCCGTAGTATTAATCCGTAAAGCCAAAGCATCATGCCAGTTAACGCCAGTACTCAGCTATCCACTTAGTTGGCAACACCTTACGATACCACTTACCACTACGCCCTTCTAAAGCGTCATCGGGGTGCGGTTTACCGTGGAAAATAATGACTTTTGCTTCTTCCGGAATACGCGGCTCCTGAAAGAAGCTCAAGGGAAATGGGCGTAAGCAGTGGCGCTTAAAGCTTCGGCACCATTTTTCCGGCCAATATTTCAGCTTATTCTGGCGGTCAACAAAGTGCGTAATGTACTCTTGCTCATTGCGTACATCGGCGGTAGCGGCGTCGGGATCTTTCTTCAAGTGCTCAAGCGCATCATCGTGCGCACCGATATTAAAACGAAATACCGATGTATTACCTGTCGCATCAGACTTATCCCATTCCTTAATGACCATGAAGTCGCCTTCCGGCTCGAAAAACTCGTCCAGGCTGCCGACAATAATAATATCCAGGTCTAAAAACAGTGTTGGCCCCTCTAAGTCATAAAGAGGGTTTGCAAAGCAGGTTAACTTCAACCAGCCATGCGCTTTTGTCCAAGGTACTTGTTTGTCGAAGTCTTCAAAGCCAATTTTTGGAATGGCTTTAACTTCAATATCATCATTAATGCCATCGAAATCATCCGTAAAGCACACAAAACGAAACGGTCGGCTCAAATGGCGGCTCACCATTGAATGCAGTGTATTCACATAATCGGGGCCGTATTTTTTACCCCACTTTATGCAAATAACATTAACGGGCTTTTGCTGAGACTGACTCTCTGCACTTTCAACCTGGCTCATAAAAACTCCTGACTCTTAAACTAACGCGCATAATGCCATATTTTAGCGAATTTCGGTACGCCAATCTGAATTAACTCAAGCAACGTATTAAGCCTTAGTTAACTCTGGTTATGGACTCGTAATGAAGGCGAAGACAATAAGGCTGATATTAGGTGACCAATTAAATGCTCGCCACCGTTGGTTTAAAACAAAAAACTCAGAAACGCTTTACGTAATGATGGAGCTGGGGCAGGAAGCCGATTACGTGTTGCATCACCGGCAAAAGGTATTGGCGTTTTTTAAAGCCATGCGTAACTTTTCTAACGCATTAGAATCAGCGGGCCATCGCATCTTTTATCTCAGACTGGAGGATGCCCGTAACCAACAAAGCCTCACGAAGAACCTGCTTTGGTTGCTTGAAGAAACTGGCGCAAAACATATTGAGTGCCAGCAACCTGACGAATACCGACTCGACCATCAACTAAAGAGCTGGGCAGGCGCCAACAATATCGACATTAAGTGGTTTGATACTGAGCACTTCCTTACTGGCCGAAACGCTTTAAAAGACTACTTTCCAGATACCGACAATTATCTGATGGAAACCTTCTACCGCAAGGTGCGTAGTGAACACGAGATTTTAATGGAGGGTGGGAAACCAATCGGCGGGCGCTGGAACTTCGATAAAGAAAACCAAAAAAAACTGCCGAAAAACCAACACGTTCCCGAGCCTCTTGTATTTGCTAATGACGTTTCGGATATCGACAATATGCTCTCGAAGCAGAATATCAAAACAATGGGAAACGTTAATCCAAAGCAACTTATTTGGCCGGTAAACAGAAAGCAAGCGCAACAATTATTATCGTACTTCTGTGAGTTTGGCTTACCGAACTTCGGCCGTTACCAGGACACAATGACAACTGACAATATAACGCCCGGGGCACATTGGAGTCTCTTCCACTCCCGTTTGTCCTTCGCGTTGAACACCAAAATACTGCATCCATTAGAATTGGTTCACTCAGCCGTTGAGCATTGGTCCAACAACAAAGACACGATAAGCCTCGCGCAAATTGAAGGCTTTGTCCGTCAAGTTATCGGCTGGAGAGAGTTTGTCAGAGCCATTTACTGGAGGTTCATGCCCGAGTACAAAAACAACAATGCATTGAATCACACTCGTGCGCTTCCGAGCTATTACTGGAATGCGGAAACAAAAATGGCGTGTATGCATCACTCTATCCGGCAGTCTCTCGACTACGCGTACGCTCACCACATACAAAGACTGATGGTGACGGGTAACTTCGCGCTACTTGCCGGTGTTTCCCCAGACGCTCTCGATGACTGGTACTTAGGCATTTATATTGACGCTATTGAATGGGTGGAGCTACCCAATACTCGGGGCATGAGCCAATACGCAGACAATGGACTGATTGCGACTAAGCCTTACATTTCAAGTGCAAACTATATGAAGAAAATGGGTCACTATTGTAGCCAATGCCATTACGATCCGAACAAAAAAACCGGTGACAAAGCCTGCCCGTTTAATAGTCTATACTGGCACTTTATTAACCGTCATAAAGAACATTTTGAAAATAACCATAGAATGGGCATGATGTATCAGGTGTGGCGTAAAAAGTCAGAAGAAGAGAAAAGTGAACTCCTGTCACAAGCCGAAAACTACCTTCAAACAGTTAATGAGTTATAACAAGGACGCACAATGAACAAATGGTTACCTGCATTTTTACTGACCTTATTACTGACTGCCTGTAAGTCTCAGCCTACACCGGTGGCTGATGTTGTTGATGAATTCGACGCTGACCGCTATTTAGGAAAGTGGTACGAAATTGCGCGAATGCCACACAGCTTTGAAGAGGGTCTGCAAGGCGTTACCGCTGAATACCGTTTAAATGGTGACGGCACATTAGAAGTGACCAATCGTGGCTTTCATGTTGGAAATCAGGAATGGCAAACCGCCATAGGCAAAGCAGAGCCAGTTGAAAATATGAAGGCAGCCTATCAAGTGACGTTTTTCTGGCCGTTTTATGGAGGTTATTACGTAAGCTGGTTAGATGATAATTACCAACAGGCAATAGTCACCAGCGATTCACATGAGTATTTCTGGTTTTTGTCGCGGACACCGAATGTGTCTCAGCCGGACTTAGATTATGCGCTCGCAAAAGCGAATGAATGGGGATACGACATCGACCAGATGATCATTGTCGATCATCCGGCCGGTGTGAATCATTCTAATTAGTTAAAGCGACGTGCTGCGCCCTTTCCTGCCTGACGGCGTTTAGGGCCACGGGCGTCACGGTCACGAGGTGGACGCGGCGCACGCTTAACTTGCTCATCACTTAGCTCAAGACCCATTGGTTGCTGACGGACACGCGCTTTTTTCAGTACGTGCATAACATCTTTCGGCATACCTTTTGGCAGTTGAACTAACGCATGGTTGTCAAATAACTGGATTTGACCAATGTATTTGCTGTCCATAGAGGCTTCGTTAGCAATCGCCCCAACGATGTCTCCGGGGCGAGCACCATGCTCTTTACCCACTTGAATTTTATACGTATCAAAGTCGATATCTGCGGCACGTCCACCGCGCTCAGCACGAGGTTTACGCTTATCACCACGTTCATTACGGCCAGGACGTTCACTGCGCATTTCACGCACTGGACGGTCTTCTTTTAAGAACAACGGGCGTTGTTTATGTTGTTCAGTCAAAAGCGCCAAGGCTAAGTCTTCAGCAGAAAGTTCATCACTTTCGAGCCATTGACCAAGCAGCTTTTTCAGCTTGTCACTGTCAGCATGCGCATTGTCTGCCTGCATCGATGCCTGAAGCTTCTCTAGTAGTTGCTGTTGGCGATGCTGACTCAACTGGTTCGCATTTGGAACCTCGAAAAACTCTACCGGAGCATTGGTCAAACGCTCGTAGTGACGCAATAAATGACGCTCTTTCGCACGGAAGAACAAAATCGCTTCGCCTGAACGTCCCGCGCGACCAGTACGACCAATACGGTGAACATAAGACTCGGTGTCACTCGGTAAGTCGTAGTTAATAACGTGAGTAATTTCAGGTACATCCAAACCGCGTGCTACAACGTCTGTCGCCACCAAAATTTCGATATGACCGCTGCGCAGCTGACTGACTGTTTGCTCACGCTGTGCTTGGTTTAGGTCACCGCTTAGTGGTGACGCTTTGAAGCCTGATCGCTGTAATAACTCAGCCACATCCATAGTGTCCTGGCGAGTGCGCACGAAAATCAATGCACGCTGGTACGGAGTCACTTCTAATAAGCGAGTCAGAGCGGTCATTTTCGTCATGCCCTGAACTTTCCACGCTTTCTGTTTTATTGTCGCTTTTTCACGCGCAACCGCTTCAATCTGAATATTCAGTGGTTTATTCAGGAACGTTTTGGCTAGCTTACGGATAGCGTTCGGCATGGTTGCCGAGAACAGTGCACGCTGAGCTGTCTCAGGCACACCTTTTAAAATAGTTTCAATGTCTTCAATGAAACCCATGTTCAACATTTCGTCGGCTTCATCTAATACCGCAACCTTCAAACCATCCAGTTGCAATACATTTTTATTCAGTAAGTCGATAAGACGACCCGGCGTACCAACAACAATTGAGGTACCTTGTTTTAACGCTTTTACCTGCGGGCCGAAAGCTGCACCGCCATAAACGGTAGCAACACCGACGCCACGCATTTGCTTAGAAAAGCCTTCTAAAGCTTCAGCAACCTGAATAGCCAGCTCACGCGTTGGTGTAACCACCAAGACTTGTGTCTGTTTCAGCGAAGGGTCTATTTTGGCCAGCGCGGGTAAACCAAATGCGGCTGTTTTACCGGTACCTGTTTGTGCTTCGCCCAGAACGTCGTTACCTTCCAATAACGCAGGAATAGATTGCTGCTGGATAGGAGTTGGGGTTTCGAAACCCATAGCGTTCAGTTGTTCAAGCACAGCAGAAGGTAAAGCCATGTCGCTGAACGACAGGCTCGATTGAGTCTTTGACATAAATTGTGTCTCACTATATTCCCGTTTGCCTCATGGCAAACAAAACAAATATGGGGTTATGGCCCGGCAACAGGAATCAGTGGTCAGTCTCTAAACTGTCTGGACTGGAATCAGGCGCTGCAACCCCGCGAATCAAGGGTGACCGCTGCCTCATCAGTAATGCGGTGTTCCTTGAAGGAGCTGCGGATTATACGCATTTATTCAATAAAAGCAATGCAACTGGATACTTTTTCGACAAAAAGCAAAATATAGACTGAAATCATTGAAAAAGTTGAACCATTTGTGCATTTATTGCCTACATTAGTAGAGATAAACTTATTCAGTTGGAGGCTATATGTCAGCACATTCCATGTCATCACTTACCAAAAGCGATTGTTTCATCGAGGGTCACTGGGTACCGACAGAAAAACGTTTCAATGTTACTAACCCAGCAACCGGCGAGGTGTTGGCCGAAGTAGCCGATGCCGATGACGAACTTACACAGCGCGCTATTAACGTCGCCGAGACCGCCCTGGCGAAATGGCGCAAGAAAACCGCCCGCGAACGCGCCGTTCTTTTGCGCAAGTGGTATCTGTCTATGATGGACAACAAGCAGGCATTGGGCGAATTGATGAGCGCCGAACAAGGCAAACCGGTTCCAGAAGCGGTTGGTGAGGTCGAGTACGGTGCCAGCTTCGTCGACTGGTTTGCCGGCGAAGCCGAACGCATTAACGGTGATATTCTGCCGCTGACCGACAGCAGTAAACGCGTGTTAGTAACCAAAGAACCCGTTGGCGTCTGCGCGGCCATTACCCCGTGGAACTTCCCGAATGCGATGATCACTCGAAAAATTGCACCGGCATTAGCCGCTGGCTGCACCATCGTTGTTAAGCCACCGCAGTTAACTCCTCTTTCAAGCTTAGCGTTGGCGCAACTTGCCAGTGAAGTGGGCATTCCGGACGGTGTTATTAATATCATTCCAACCAGCGATGCAAAAACTGTAGGTAAGCGCCTGGCAACTTCGCCGCAGGTTCGTAAGTTGTCATTCACGGGCTCTACCGGCGTTGGCAAGATTCTTATGCAACAATGCTCAGAGCACGTATCCAAAGTGTCGCTGGAGCTGGGCGGTAATGCTCCGTTCCTGGTGTTTGACGACGCCGACATTGAGCAGGCTGCCGATCAGCTTATTGCCTGTAAATTCCGTAATGGCGGACAAACCTGCGTTTCTGCCAACCGAGTGTTGGTGCAGGAAACGGTTGCTGAAAAATTCACTCAGGCTATTGTCAGCAAGGTAAAAGCATTAAAAGTGGGGCCGGGAACTGAAGAAGGCGTCGACTTAGGACCTCTAATTGATCAGGATGCTGTCGATAAGGTTCAGCGCCTGGTGCTGTCAGCAAAATCAGATGGCGCTACGATTGAAGCCGGCGGTTCAGTCATGACCGAACTGGGCGATTTATTCTACGCACCAACCGTGGTTTCAGGCGTTACTGACGATATGGACATCACCAAAGAAGAAATCTTTGGTCCTGTCGTTGCCATTAATACCTTCGAAACGGAAGAAGAAGGCATTAAGAAAGCCAATGACACGCCATTTGGGCTGGCGTCGTACTTTGCCGCGAAAGACACCTCTCGCATTTTCCGAGTGAGTGAAGCACTTGAATACGGCATGGTAGGCGTGAATACCGGCGGTATTTCGCATGCTTACAACCCATTTGGCGGCATTAAAGAGTCCGGTATTGGACGGGAAGGATCAAAATACGGTATTGATGAATACTTAGAATTGAAAACCGTAACCCTCGGCGGACTTGAATGAACCCACAACTTAAAACGTTAGAGCAACTTCAACACACCTTTGACAGCGGGCTTACACGTCCGCTGTCTTGGCGTCAGCAGCAGTTAAAACAGCTCTCCCGTTTTTTAGAAGACCACGAAAAGGACTTACTGGAGGCACTGCAGCAAGATTTAGGAAAGTGCCCCAGCGAGTCTCAACTCACGGAAATTCAGTTTTTAAAAACCGACATAAGGCATAGCCTCAAAGCACTTCCTGGCTGGGTGAAACCGCGCAAAGTCAGTAACCCAATGCTTGCCTGGCCTGCCACGAGTGTAATAGTGCCAGAGCCCTTAGGAAGCGTATTAGTCTTAGGAGCCTGGAATTACCCGGTGCAACTGACATTAGCGCCCGTTATTGCCGCTATTGCTGCGGGTAACTGTGCGCTGATTAAGCCATCAGAGCATGCTGAGGCAACCGCAAAAGTTTTTGAGAAACACCTGGTAAATTACCTAGACAGCGCAGCGTTTAAAGTCATTACTGGCGGCGTTGAAGTCTCTCAACAGCTGACCGAATTACCGTTTGATCATATTTTTTACACGGGCGGCCCACAAGCGGCTAAAGCCATTATGGCAGCGGCGGCTAAAAACCTGACACCTGTTACGCTTGAATTGGGTGGCAAAAGTCCTGCCGTTGTGTTGAGCGACGCCGATATTACCGTAATGGCTCGCCGCATTGTCTGGGGCAAATACCTTAACGCTGGGCAAACCTGTATCGCGCCAGACTATTTGCTGGTTGAGGAGTCAATGAAAGATCGTTTAATTGACGCATTACGCGAGCAAATTGCGCAATTTTATGGGGATGATCCTCAGCAATCGAATGACTATGGCCGTATTATTCACGAGCAACACTGGCAACGACTGACACAGATGCTGGACAGTGAAAACGTCGTTATTGGTGGAGATTTTGACAAGCGTGAGCGTTATATCGCACCAACAGTTATCGATGGAGTATCTGGTGACAGTTCGCTAATGCAGGAAGAAATATTTGGTCCGCTATTGCCGGTAGTCAGCGTGAAGTCAGCTTCTGAAGCTATTGAGTTTATCAACACCAAGCCTAAACCTTTGGCGCTTTATGTGTTTTCAAAAGATAAGCGAATGCTGAAACAGTTTACTCAACGAGTGTCCGCTGGCAATGTTTGCTACAACGACACTCTGATGTTTATGCTCAACGACAACCTGCCGTTTGGGGGTGTAGGCCAAAGCGGTATGGGTCGTTATCACGGAAAGTGGGGCTTTGATACTTTTAGTCATTTAAAACCCGTTATGACCCGCAGTTTCAGCTTCGACGTGGCATTGCGTTACCCCCCTTACAGTAAATTAAAAGACAAAGTCTTATCCTGGTTTGCCGGTTAACCTTGAAATTGGCGTTTAGCGTCAGCATATCCTGCGTTAAGACACGAATAAACTGACACAGGAGAACGGGCGCAAATGTCACAGTCCAACATTATTGATGTCACCCTGCAGAACTTTCAGCAGGTGCTCTTAGAAGGCTCAAAAGAGAAACTGGTTATTATCGACTTTTGGGCTGACTGGTGCGAGCCATGTAAGCAGCTCATGCCAGTGTTGGAAAAGTTGGCGGGCGAATACAACGATCAGGTTATTCTGGCTAAAATAAACTGCGACGATCAACAAGAGTTGGCCATGCAGTTTGGTATTCGTAGCCTTCCGACTGTGGCTTTCTTCAAAAACGGTGAGCCGGTCGATAGCTTTGGTGGTGTTAAAACCGAAGGCGAAATTCGGGAAATTTTGAGCAAACACCTGCCCAGCCCGTCAGATAACCTGATTCAACAGGCACAAGTAGCCATGGGTGAAGGCGATGCGAACAAAGCCTATACCTTGGCTAAGCAAGCCTATGACCTCGACAATACCGATATGGCAGCCGTTAAGTTGCTCGCTGAAGCGGCGGTCGACGCCGGTCGATTAGACCAGGCGAAAGAGCTTGTCGCTGCAATTCCTATGGTTGAGCAAGACAGTGACTATCAGCGCATTAAAGGCAAGCTAGAATTAGCGGAAGACGCTGCCGACTCTCCGGAACTTCGCGCTTTGCAGGATCAAGCCAAGCAAAACCCAGATGACTTATCGCTGAAATTACAATTAGCCTTAAAGTTTCATGAAGCGCACCGCGATGAAGAAGCGCTGCAACTGGTCTTTACCGTGTTAACGAAAGACGTCAATTTTGAAGGTGCGAAAAAATACGCACTGGACATTATTAATTCGTTACCCGATGGTGATCCGCTCGCAGCGACCTATCGTAGAAAACTCTACAGCATGATGTATTAGGCTGTTCACTAGCAACGATCTTGGCCGGCTCCCTCAGCCGGCCCTTTTTTTGGCACTAACTGACTAACCCCATGCAGCAAATTTATCAGAGCCAGGTTAACTCCGGAAAACTGAACGAAGACTCATTTCAACGCAAAGCGGTCACCGCGTTGCAGCAGCGTCTTGATGCTATTCGGAATAACAGCCAGGCGCCCATAAAAAGCTTGTACTTCTACGGCCCTGTCGGCCGCGGAAAAACCATGCTAATGGATATGTTTTCCGAACAGCTACGCTCACTTTCAACAGCCAACTCATCGTTTATAAGGCTGCACTACCACCACTTTATGGCCAGAGTTCATGATGCACTAAATGGTTTGCAGGGTGAGGAAAACCCAATGCAACAACTCGCAAAAGAGTGGGCTAGCGAATATTCAATTATCTGCCTGGACGAATTTTTTGTGGAAGACATTGGCGACGCCATGATTCTGGCTCGCCTTTGGGAAAGCTTGTTTGCTGCGGGCGTGACATTAATTACAACGTCTAACGCGCCTCCTGCCGAACTGTATAAAGACGGCTTGGCTCGACACCGCTTTGAACCGACTATTGAGCTTTTAAACAGTCAGTGCGAACTCATTGACTTAGGTTTTGGCACTGATTACCGGCGAATTAACCATACTGACATGCCGCTTTATCTTATTGAGGGACAACCTGAAGAATTGAAAACTTTGGCCGAGACTCGCTGTGGCACGGTAGAGCCAGCCGAAAGCGTCTCCATAATGAACCGAAGTATCCCTTGCTTGTGGGGCAATAAAGAAATAATTGGCTTTGACTTCATGAGCTTATGCTCTGGCCCCAGAAGCCAGCGCGACTACATGGAACTGGCCGATAAATATTCCGCCATAGCCGTTCAAAATGTGCCTGCCTTTACCTACGTTCCCGACAAAGAGTTGGTGCATGGCGTCGAAGAAACCTACCAGCGGGAACACGACGCAAAGCTTATCAGTAAGCTCGATAATGAAGCTCGCCGCTTTATCGCACTTGTCGACGAATGCTATGACCGCGGCTGCAGATTGCTTATAACAGCAGAAGTCAGTGTTGAGCAACTGTATCAGGCACGACAGCTTGCCTTCCCATTCAGACGCTGTGTGTCGCGTCTTTTCGAAATGCAGCATTGGTAGGGGAAACACGCCGGTAAAAAGACGCCAATCTGTTCCAGAGAGTAGAATTCCCTGTATTTACCAGCGTGTTAAAACAGAGTTAGAAAAAGGTTACATGAGTTTTAACATTTTCCAATATCGCATTTGTAATGGATGTTAATAATTTTCTTAGCGTTCAGGTCGGACTTGCCAATATTCACGACGTATTCACTCACCCGCCGCTTGCCGTTAACGTTACCCCTTGCTAGGATTGCTGGAATTTAATAAATGATGCTTAACAAGCACCTCAAGATAATAACGATAATAAGAAGGTCAGAATGAGCGAACAACGCGATCAATTCAGCTCTAAAATTGGATTTATACTAGCCGCGGCAGGCTCTGCTGTTGGCATCGGCAACTTAGTCGGCTTCCCTGTCGCAGCAACAAAAAACGGTGGCGGCGCATTTCTTATTATTTATGCTTTGTTCGTTGCCTTTATTTGTGTCCCAGTCATGCTCGCAGAAATGGGTCTTGGCCGCAGAGCTCAAAAAAGCCCACTAGGGTCCTATCAGGCATTATCACCAGACAATAAAGGCTGGCATATAGCAGGGCTACTGGCCGTTATTACGCCCTTTATGATTGCCGTATTCTATATGGTCATTACCGTATGGATATTCGGCTATTTATGGCACTCAGTAACCGGCAACCTGGCGATGTTAGCCGACCCGGAATACTTCGGGCAGTTTGTGAATGATTACGGTTTTGTTGGCTTCCTGGTGGCGGTTACCGTCATTATTAACGTGATTCTGGTAGGAGGCGTTCGCAAAGGCATCGAAAAAGCCGCCAAGTTCCTGATGCCAGCTCTTTTTATTATGCTGGTATTGTTGGTCATTTTCGTTTTATCACTCGACAACGCAGCATTGGGTGTTGAGTTTTACTTGGTCCCTGACTTCTCAAAAATTGACGGCTCCGTTATCAATGGTGCACTGGCACAAGCTTTCTTCTCATTATCTCTGGGTATGGGTATTCTGATTACCTACGGCTCTTATTTCAGCCGCCGCGACGACATTGTCACTTCAGGGAAACTGGTCGCTCTAACTGATACTGCAGTCGCATTTACCGCTGGTTTAATGACTTTGCCTGCTATTTTTGCAATAAACCCGAACACCAACCCGGACACGCTGAGCGACTCTTCAGTCAGTATGATTTTCTCCTTCTTCCCACAAATTTTTGTGGCATTAGAAGACGTTGTCGGGTATTTCGGTGCTAGCTTAGCCGCGACTGTCTTCTTTTTGCTGACGTTTATTGCAGCTATTACGTCACTCGTATCCATACTGGAAGTACCAACGGCAGCCATTATTGAGAAAGCGAAGTTCAGCCGTAAAAAGACTCTGCTGGTTATGGGCTTTGCCGTTACCGTACTTACACTAATAGCAGCCACCTCATTTGGTTTTATACCAGCATTTACTGAGTTCACATCCTACGCCGGGCAAACGAAGTCGGTTTTTGACGTTATTTACGACGTCTTTTACGACACCATATTGCCGCTAAACGGTCTGCTTATCTGCTTATTCGTTACTCTACACTGGCGCAAAAAAGGGTTAGAAGACGAACTGTCAGAAGGCAACCCGAATTATAGAAATACACTACTAGCCAAATATGTGCGTATTTCTATCAGCACCTTTATTCCGTTAATTCTGGCGGTGGTATTCATTAATACAGTACTGACAAAATTTGTCGGATTCTCACTATTTTAATGGCAGAGTGTTGTAAGTAATGGAACGTGGCAGTTTTCGACAGCTAAAACTGCTGCAAACAGCGAGTCAATGGCAGCAAGCCTGCCAGACTCGCTCTTCTCAAAGTCTTATTCTCTCCCCAGAGGACCCAGGTGCTGATGCACACCTCAACCGATACAGAGACTACCTGGGTCATGAATTTGAAAATGTCCTTCTCGATTGTCAGGCGGGCTTAAATGCGGATGCAATTTGTGCGCTGTGCGGCACTATTGTTGGTGGCGGAGAGTTAATCATTCTTTTGCCCAGTGACAATTCCGCTATGGTCGAACGGCTTCTGCGCTTTGCGAGTCATTACTTTAATAATAATGCACTGCCTGCGAACGCTTCTGATAGCTTCAAGAAAGCCCAAACAGAACATCAGACACTGGTAGAAGTGCTGACCAGTGAATTTATCAATGAGGACTCCCCGCACACGCACATCCTTGTTGCTGAGCGAGGCCGCGGAAAAAGCACTCTGCTCGGCAAAGCATTAGCCGAAGTGAGTGCAACCTGCGCTGAAACTGAAATCATTGTTACTGCACCGAGAAAAGCCAATGCTCAGGTTTTACTGAAGCAAGCGCCAACCGCCACCTTTAAGGCCTGGGATAAGCTACTGGAACAACCCGGGGACTCGACTAAGCAGTTGATTATCGATGAAGCTGCCGGCATTCCTTTATGGGCTACCGAAAAGCTCTGCCAAAAGTTCACACCGTGGTTATTAGCCACTACGGTTTCGGGCTACGAGGGCTGCGGCCGAGGCTTTGCCATACACTTTCAGCAATGGGCAGAAAAACACTTGCCTAAAGTTAAGAATCATCGTTTATCAGCACCGATGCGCTGGCCGGAAAATGACCCTTTAGAACAATGGTTGACTGACACGTTTTTAATGGATGAAACCGCTACTTCATTAACACCGGAGCTAGCTGACGGGCAGTTTATTGAGCATGCTTCGCAACTGCAGGAAAACACCTTACGTCAATGCTTCCAGCTGCTCTTAAATGCTCATTACCAAAGCAGCCCTAATGACCTTAATTTGCTACTGAGTGACCCGTTACATCGGCTGGCTTACACTCGCCAGAACGGCGAAGTAGTTGCTGTTGCCTGGCTTATTGAAGAAGGCCCTGTTCCAAAAGAGCTGCACACACCTATTTTACAGGGTAAACGACGCCCTAAAGGAAACCTGCTGCCGCAAGCCATTGGCTATTTTTTACAGCAGCCCTGGGCTCTAAGCGCATGCTGGCTGAGAGTTGCTCGTATCGCTGTGTCTGCCGGCCTCCGTCATCAGGGATATGCCTCTGAGTTGCTCGGCTTTATTCAGCAACACCCTAGTTACAAACATATTAATAAAACAGGCACCAGCTTTGCCTGGGAGCCAGGAGTTGCGACGTTTTGGGAAGCTAATGGTTTTGTGCCATGGCGCACCAGCCACCGGCTCGACAGTGTATCGGCACGCCCCGCCTCTATTTATGTCAGAGCAGACAGTATGGGTGATGACCCAAGCTCAAACACCTCTCTGACTGACGACATTAGTCAGTGGGCAAAGGCGGAGCAGAATTGGCTTATAAACGCTCACTCTGAGATACCAGAAAACCTTATCACTAACCCTCTACCCCATTTGTTGGTGAAGGCTTACGTGAACGAGCGCATTCCATTTGACGCTGCCCACTTTGCCTTGGCTGTTTACTACCAAAATAAACACCCGGCCGACGAACTGACTCAATATTTGAGCCGGCCATCATGCTCTCTGAAACAGCTGGCACATTACTACGATTGTTCATCAAAACAACAAGCAAACGTAAAACTACGTAAAGATACCGCACGGCTTGTCTAATGTGACTTGTTGTTTTCACAACAACTTTCTATGATCAAGTCAGTCTTAACAAAGGGGAAGGCAATGACTCGTTATTCATCAATTCGTGTATTTCTGGCTACGCTGTCCGGTGCTCTTATCCTAAGCGCATGCAGCTCTCAGCCAAAGCCTCAGCAGCAGTCACCTTATGGGTTCCCGCAAACCAAAACGGTTGATCAAACAGACGACTATCACGGCACCACTGTTGCTGACCCATACCGTTGGCTGGAGAACCTCCGCTCAAAAGAGGTTTCCCAGTGGGTCAATAGTCAAAACGAGTTCTCAACACCTTATTTGCAGAAACTTCCCGCCTACAATGACCTGAAGCAACGGTTAACCGAGCTTTGGAACTACAAAAAAATAGGCACGCCATTTCAATACGCGAATCGATACTTTTACTTTGCTAACGACGGTCTGCAAAGCCAGGACATTCTTTACACAATGACGGACTTAGAGAGCGCTCCGGAAGTATTAATTGACCCGAATAAACTCAGCGAAGACGGCACGTTATCACTAGCCAGAATACAAGTGTCCCCTAACGCAAAGTATATCGCTTACGCGGTTTCAGAAAAGGGTAGCGACTGGACTGAAATTCACATTAAAAATATTGAGTCTGGCAAGACTTTGTCCGACAAAATAAGTGGCGTTAAATTCTCCAATATCGCTTGGCTGCCAAACGAAACCGGCTTCTATTACAGCCGCTATCCTCAAAATGCTAATGGAAAATACGACGACTCAAAGCCCGTTAGTGTTTACTTTCACAGCTTGGGACGCTCTCAAAGTGATGACGAATTGATCTTCGCGTTACAGAATCAACCTAGCTGGAACCCATATCCGGAGGTGACACATGACGGTCGCTATTTATTAATCAATGTGTCTTCCGGGTATGATGCTAACGCTGTTTTCAGCCGCCCATTAGCCGAGGACAGCGAACCTTTCACCGGACTGTTAACCAAATGGGATGGCCAGTATGATTACGTGACCAGTCATGACAGTAAGCTATATTTCCGGACTACCGCCCAGGCCCCAAGGGGTCGGGTTATAGCTATTGATATGAACAGCAAGGGTGATGACAACTGGTCTGAAATAATTCCTGAAAGCACACATACATTGACCTCAATCTCCGCGGTCAACGGCCAACTCTTTGCTCACTATTTGCAAAACGCGCATTCCCGTGTCGGAATTTTTGACCTCAAAGGTCAAGTGTTGCAGGAGCTTGCTCTGCCCGGCATCGGCACCGTCTCAGGCTTTAACGGGTCGCCGTCAGCTAAAGACACCTTTTTCAGTTTTTCAGGTTTTACCGAACCTGGAAAAATTTACCGATACCAAGTAGAGCAACAGCGCACAACTTTGTGGCAGGAAGTCGAATTTCCGGCCGAACTTGAGTCATACGAAACGCATCAAGTGGTCTACGAGAGTAAAGACGGCACAGAAATCCCTATGTTTCTGGTGCACTCTCAAGACGTGGAACTGGACGGAAGTAACCCCACGCTGCTGTATGGTTATGGTGGTTTTAATATCTCTTTAACGCCCGAATTTAAAGCCGACCGTATTGCCTGGTTAGAAATGGGCGGAGTGCTGGCAATACCTAACTTGCGAGGCGGTGGCGAATTTGGCGAAACATGGCATCAGGCTGGCACAAAAGCTAGCAAGCAAAGGGTATTTGATGACTTTATCGCCGCCGCAGAGTGGCTAATTAAGAACAACTATACCAACAAAGACCAGCTAGCTATCCATGGCCGCAGTAATGGAGGGTTATTGGTGGGCGCTACTCTGACACAACGCCCGGAGTTATTCGCCGCAGCCGTACCAGCGGTTGGCGTATTGGACATGCTGCGTTATCACTTGCCCAATGCAAACGCACGCGGCTGGAGCAGTGAGTTTGGTTTGAGTGAAAACGCCGATGAGTTCACTGCTTTATATGAGTACTCTCCGGTTCATAACACGAAACAAGGCACTTGCTACCCAGCTACCCTTGTCACCACCGCGAATAACGACAACCGAGTCGCTCCATGGCACAGCTATAAGTTTGCGGCGGCACTTCAGGAGGACCAAGGGTGCAATAATCCAATACTTCTCAATGTTGAAACTCGTGCAGGTCATGGTGCAGGCACACCTACGTGGATGAAAATTGAATCAGCCGCTGAGAAGTGGGCTTTTTTAAACGAACAACTCGGCATCAATAAAGAACAGAGAAGCTCTGCTTCTCAATGATGATTTTCAAAAAATGTGCTATCTTTCGCGGCAATCTTATTCGTAAAATAAGTCCGTTAACGATTTCTGTGAAGGATAGCATTCATGTCTAAAGTTCTTATTATTGGCGCTGGCGGTGTTGCTGGTGTTGTTGTTCAAAAATGTGCGAAATTACCGGAAGTTTTTTCTGAAATACACTTAGCCAGCCGCACCTTGTCAAAGTGTCAGGCACTTCAGGAAAAAGCAGGCAAAGATCGCGTTGTTGGCGTGTATCAGGTTGATGCTGATGACGCTGCAGAAGTCGCCGAGCTTATTCGCGGCATTAACCCGTCGCTGGTTATTAATGTTGCCCTGCCTTACCAGGACTTACCGATTATGGATGCGTGTTTAGAAACAGGCGTTCACTACTTAGATACCGCCAACTACGAGCCTAAAGACGAAGCAAAATTCGAATACTCTTGGCAGTGGGCGTATCAGGACAAATTTAAAGAAAAAGGCTTAATGGCGCTTTTAGGTGCTGGCTTTGACCCAGGTGTAACCAACGTATTTACCGCTTACGCCGCCAAGCATTACTTCGACGAAGTGAATTACCTGGATATTGTTGACTGCAACGGTGGTGATCACGGTCAGGCCTTTGCAACTAACTTTAACCCGGAAATTAACATCCGCGAAATTACTCAACGCGGCAAATACTGGGAAAATGGTGAGTGGCACGAAACAGACCCTATCAGTGTTCGTAAAGACTTAGACTACCCAAATGTTGGCGTGCGCCCTTCGTACTTGCTGTTCCACGAAGAGTTAGAGTCTCTGGTTAAGCACTTCCCAACTATTAAGCGTGCGCGCTTCTGGATGACCTTCGGTGACCAATACCTGACGCATTTGCGTGTATTAGAAAACGTAGGCATGACCTCTATTGAACCTGTTGAGTTTGAAGGCAAGAAAATTGTGCCTCTGGAGTTTCTGAAAGCTGTATTGCCAAACCCTGGTTCATTAGCGGAAGGTTACACCGGCAAAACCTGTATCGGTACCTACGTTACCGGCATGAAGGACGGTAAAGAAAAGACCATCTTCATTTACAACAACTGTGACCACGCCGAAACTAATAAAGAAGTTGGCGCACAGGCTGTATCCTACACAACGGGCGTGCCTGCCATGATAGCCGCTTCACTGATGCTGCAAGGCGAGTGGATGAAACCCGGTGTATGGAACATGGAGCAGTTTGACCCGGATGAGTTCATGAACCGTCTGAATCAATACGGTTTACCATGGCACGTTCAAGAATGCGACAAGCCGTTTGAGAAGTAAGTGAGTCACTGATGAGCCATTATTTATCGCCGGAAATTCCGTCGCCATGCTACGTGCTGGATGAGAAGCTGCTACGCCGCAACCTCGAACTTATGCAATACGTTCAGGAAAAAAGCGGCGCAGATATTATTCTTGCACTGAAAGGCTACTCAATGTGGTCCGCGTTTCCGCTGATTAAGCAATATTTGAAAGGCTGTACAGCCAGCTCGGTATGGGAAGCCAAACTGGCCGCCTATGAGTTTGGTCGTGAAGTGCACGCTTATGCGCCGGCATACAAACAAGGCGATATTGATGAGCTCCTGCCATTAGTAAACCACTTGTCCTTTAATAGCGTGACTCAGTGGCAGCGCTACCATGAACAAGTAGCTGAAGCTGGGGTTTCTATTGGCTTACGTATAAACCCGGAGCACCAGGAGGCAGACACTGAGCTGTACGACCCCAGTGCCCCCGGATCACGCTTGGGCATTAGAGCCAGCGAGCTTAACCAGCATGATTTAACGGGTGTTGAGGGCTTACACGTTCACAACTTGTGCGAGTGTGACTCTTTCGCTTTAGAACGTACGCTGGAAGCTGTAGAAAGCCGCTTCGGCGAACAGTTAAAACAGGTTAAATGGCTTAATTTAGGTGGTGGTCACTTAATGACTCGCGAAGGGTACGATGTCGAACACCTTATAAGCCAGCTTAAACGCCTACGTGAGACCTATGACCTTCAGGTGATTCTGGAGCCGGGCTCTGCGGTTGCCTGGCAAACCGGTCCGTTAGTTTGCGAAGTGGTGGATATTGTTGACAACAATGGTCCTATCGCCTTACTTGATATCTCAGCAACGGCGCATATGCCGGACGTATTAGAGATGCCTTATCGACCAGCAATTACTGATGCCGGGCTGCCGGGAGAAAAAGCCTTCAGTTATCGCTTAGGGGGTAATAGTTGCCTGGCCGGTGATGTCATTGGTGAATACAGCTTTGATCAAGCATTGGCCGTTGGTGACCGACTCATATTTGAAGACATGATGCATTACACCATGGTGAAAACGACATTTTTCAATGGTGTACAGCACCCGGCTATCGGAATACTGCGTGAAGACGGACGTTTTGACTGCATACGAGAGTTTAGTTACGAAGACTTTCGCAGTCGACTTTCATAGTCCTTAAAAAAACGTTAAAGCGGCCACTATTCCAGTGGCCGTTTTGCTTTTTCCACCACGGAAGGTGGCATGCGTTCTGACAGTTGCACCAGTTGCTGCTGAATTTCCCGATGCTTACCAGAATCACCTGTTACTGAGTTGTGCAGCCAATGGTAGGCATTTTCGTAGTCATAAGGGCTGCCATGATCATTCAGTAAAATACTGACAAAACGCTGCTGAGCACGAAGGTTTCCTAAAGAAGCGGCCTCACGCAAGTATAAAATAGCGCGTTCAATATCCTGCTGTACGAGTCTTCCTTCATGATAGTAACGCCCCAGTTGCTCCAGCGCCTCGACTAACCCCTGCTCTGCTGCTTTTTCCATATACAGCAAACCAATTTTAGGATCCCTGTCATAGCAAATACCCCATGCTTTCATATCGCCATAAAGAAATTGGTACGTCGGACGGCGTTCAAGCTCTGCCTGAGCCTCAATATCCTGGGCTAACTGACAACGGTCAACATCGCGAACCTGAGTAATGTGTTCATTTGTAGCAAACATTTCCACCAGCTCAGCATCAGAATATAGCTGAACCGCTTCTATGTCCTGAGACTTTGCAGGTAAGGCAAATAAGACACCGCTTAGTACGGCCGCGATTATCGCTGCTTTATGCCACGTCATGTTCTACTCCAGTACGCTTAATCAGTCACTACTGTTGGTTATCGGCACAAAGTCTCAAACCCTTAAAGGTTAAGTCATCAATGCGACAGATATTACCACTCAAATGGGAGGCCAGTTGTTCGCTGTCGCCGCCGGTGACAACAACAGTAAACGCCTCATCGTTAAATAACGAGGGAGAGAGTTTGGCCGCCTCGTAAACAACTCCAATTAAGCTAGCCTCAATGCCATGCAGCATGCCTTCGCGGGTACTGACCCCGGGCTCTAGTCTTGCCTGAGCACTCTGCTCGATGGGCACGTTACCTAACTGCGCAGTGCCCTGTCCAAGCGCATTCAACATTAACTGCCGACCGGGTACTATCCAGCCACCCAAGTGTTGTCCGTCGCGGGTTAGCCAGTCCACAGTCAATGCCGTACCGGCATCAATAATAAGCGCATGCCCGGTAATCGCTTTATGACAGCCTAACAAAGCCAACCAACGGTCAGCGCCTAACGCTTCAGGCTTCTCCCGGTACGCGTTTACCACCCCTAACTGAGTCGCGCGAGTACTTTGCCAGCGCACGTTAATTCCAAGTTCGGCCAGCGACTGATTCAATGTATCAACCACTTGCACAGACGCCACGCTCACCCCTAAAGCTTCTTTGGTGTCTTCGAGTTGTTCACTGTTAATAACACCCAGCAAAATATCCTTTAACGAGCGACTCAAATCATTCAACCAATGCTGATGCTCAATAGCCCCCAGCCACTGAATAGAGTCAGTATGCTTGTCCCACCAAGCGAACTTACACCGTGTGTTACCAGCGTCAATGAGTAGCATCTAATGTCCCTACTGTTGTAATCGTAAACTAATTTCACCGCCGAAGTAGCGCTTCACGCCGGTCTCGTCCTGCACCAGCAAGGCACCGTTTTCATCGATACCACGGCAGGTCCCGACACATTCGCGCTGCCCCATAATGAGACGTACCGGCTTATCGAGAAATTGATCATAAGCACGCCAGCGTTCCTGAAATACACTGAGCCCTGCCGCATCATATTCCGACAAGCACGCGAGAACCGAATCTCTAACCCTTGCCGCTATCAGGTTGCGGGACATGATAGTGGGTATTTCACTGCTTATATCAGTCCATGCCTGGTCAATATGTTGCGTCACACTTTCCGGCATTTTCAGGTTAATCCCAATGCCAATAATGCTGTGCGCAGATCCGTCCGCCAGTGTTTCTAAGTCGACTAAAATACCAGACACTTTTTTGCCTTTTATATAGACATCATTCGGCCACTTTAGGCCAACGCCCTCAATTCCCAGAGACTCAAAACACTCGGCTAAGGCTACACCAACGGCCAGACTCAAGCCCATAGCACCGTGTATGCCCTCTGCCAGGGGCCAGTAAACACTGAAATATAAGTTACTTCCAAATGGCGATATCCAGCGCTTACCCCGCCTTCCCCTGCCTGCTGTCTGAGCTTCTGCAAATACCGAGTACCCGGCCGCTAACTTTTGTTCCTGCGCCAGCAGTTTGAGCTCATCATTACTTGAGTCGACAACCGAATAAACCGCAAAATCAGGTTCGTTAGTGAAGTGATCAGTGGCTTGTTTTATCTTTTCTTTGTCCAGCAGCTCTAGCTGCTGAGACAATTTGTACCCCTTACCGCTGACAGAGAATAACTCAAGGCCCAGTTCTTCAAGCTTATGAATGTGCTGATTCACCGCGGCTCGGGAAATATTCAACTGCTCACCCAACGACTGGCCGGAATGAAACTCGCCATCCGATAGCTGCTGAATAAGCTGATCAAGTCGTTGTGACTGCTTCATGGCGTACGTCCCTTCTTATTTGAAGCATTTATAAGTTAATGAGTCCCTGAGCACCCACGAGACGAACTTCAGGCTCAAGCTCCACGCCCGTTACATCATAAACACGGTCTTGTATCTCTTGTGCTAACGCCAATAACTCAGCGCCCCGCGCCTGACCATTATTAACTAGCACCAGAGCTTGCTTAGGGTTAACCCCAACATTACCCACCGATAACGACTTTAAGCCCAGGTTGTCGATAAGCCACCCCGCTGCCAGCTTCACTGAGCTGTCAGAGACAGGATACGACACCACTCCCGGTAACTTTGGTTCCAGAGCTTTTAGATGCTCTATCGACACCACCGGATTCTTAAAGAAGCTTCCTGCATTCGGCGTCACCGTCGGGTCAGGTAGTTTCTGACGGCGAGTTTCAATGACTTTGTCGAAAATTGCCTGCGCAGTTACAGGTTCCGGAAGTTCATTTAATGGTGCGTAATGCGTCACTGGATGCCACTTTTTCGGCATTAGAAAACTGACTTCCGTGATAAACCAACGCCCTGGCGTTTGTTTGAAAATACTGTCGCGATAACCAAATTCACAGTCCGAAGGCGTAAAATAAGCCCAATGGCGCTTTTCTACATCCCAGGCTGTCACCAGCTCAATAAACTGTGACACTTCCACGCCGTAAGCACCAATATTCTGCACCGGTGCAGCACCGACAGACCCTGGTATCAAAGCCAGGTTTTCCAGCCCATTAATATCCATTGAGCGCAACTGCGACACCAGTTCATGCCAGTTTTCCCCGCCGGCAACTGTTACCCTTGTGTATTCGGGCAACTCGTCAACCTGAACACCTTTCAGGGCGTTATGGATAACCGTCCCATGGAAGTCTTCAATAAACGCCGTGTTACTGCCTTCGCCCAATAGATACCAAGGCTCTTGCGGCTCTAATGTCATAAGATTATCGGCGCTGGTCACCTCAACAAAGTCAAAACACTCTGCCGGTAAACGAAATGTGTGTAAGTTCGATAAATCCCTCAAGCGAGGCCTCACGTTAATGCCAATTACTTTCGCATGCTAATATATTTCAAAAAGGCTTTTAACGCAGCCGGTTTTACGGGTTTTGGTAAAAACTGCAGGCCTAATTTTCGTGCGGATTGTTTCACCGCGTCATCACTCATGGCTGTCACTAACGCGGTGGGCACTTTACGCTGCCACTGTTCCCACAAAGTTTCAGCCAACGACAGGCCGTCCCCATCGCCTAACTGATAATCAACCAGTATGCCGTGCGGCGGCTCATCAGGGGTGCTCTTAGCGTAATCAACCGCCTTAGCAAAACTATTGAAGGTTACCGCTTCGCAGTCCCATTTATTCAGCAATGCACTCACCGCATTCAGGTTTTCATTGTCGTCGTCCACGACCAATAAGCGTAATGACGCATTGGGTCCCTCATCGAGTTTACGTTTGGGTTTATCAATGACTTGAGCTGCATTGCCCAAAGGCACTCTAACCGAAAACCGCGAGCCTTTGCCTTCAACAGAGGTCACTTCCACGTCACAGCCCAGTTGCTCACCCATGCGCTGAGCTACACTTAAGCCTAATCCGACGCCTTCAACGTTCTGATTCTGAATACGGTAGAACGCATCAAAAACCTTATTTTGCTGTTGCGCGGCTATACCAGGGCCGGTATCCCAAACCGATATCTCCAGTTCATCGCCTTTTTTACGAACGCCCAATAAAACGCTGCCTTTTGGGGTGTACTTAATCGCATTAGAAAGAAAGTTTTGTACAATACGCCGCAAGTACGTTGGGTCTGTTAACACCGGACGGTCAACATAAAAGGCTCTGAAATCCAAATGTTTTTGATCGGCCAGCACCGCATACTCTTCCACCAAAGGCTTCAAAACTGAGCTTAGTTGCACATGCCGGAATTTAGGCTGCAACGCCCCCTGATCCATTTTGGCAATGGAAAGCAGCGTCGAAAGCAAATGTTCGGTTGAGCCAAGCGCCGTATCGAGCTTGCCCAATAACTGCTGGTTTTTATCAGACAGTTCTTTTTCATGTATCGCCGACAAATACAGGCGTGCAGCATTCAATGGCTGCAATATGTCATGGCTGGCAAGCGCCAGAAAACGTGTTTTTGAGGCATTTGCGGCCTCAGCCTCCGCTTTGGCTTTCTTAAGCTCTTCTTCCACCTCGCGGCGTCGATCAATTTCCGCCGTTAACTCTTGGTTTATTTCTCGGATTTCTTGTGTGCGTACGTCGACGCGTTGTTCAAGGTCGATATTGGCATCTTCAAGCGCCTGCTGGGTTTCAACATGTTCAGTAATGTCCGTAAAGCTGGTCACAAAACCACCGGTTGGTAATGGGTTCCCAACCATTTCTATGACTCGACCGTCGGCACGGCGACGAATAAAACGATGTGCCGAGCCCATTTGCATATAGCGCAGTCGCTTATTAACCAGTTCATCGACGTCGCCTGGTCCGCATTCACCACGTTCGGCATTGTAGCGAATCAATGTCGCAATGGGCTGTCCCGGCTTTACCATGCCTTCAGGGTATTCAAACAAATCTAAATAGCGTTTATTCCAGGCAACCAGCCGCAAGTCAGCGTCAACCACGCTAATACCCTGTGCCAGATTCTCAAGCGAGCTGAATAAAATAGACTGCTGGGTTTGCAGTGCCTGTGTAGTGTCATCGAAAAAGTGCACCACTTCTTCTAAGTTAAGCTGTTTATCGCGTAATGCCGCATCGACCAACGAGCGCGCCGTTGCTGACCCAAGAACACCGGCAATGGCTCGCTCTACAAAACTAATAAAGGACTGGTCTGCCAGTTCTTCTGGCAATAACTCTTTATCTTCTGGCTGCTGAAAGTACTGCATGAGCTGTTGTGCACGTTGGCCACCTAAGAAGGTTTTCAGCAACAGCATCATATCTGCGTTGGTTGCGTTATAGTCTTTATGCAGGTGTTGCTGTTCCGGCAGTTGCGCTTTCGGCTTAACAAAAGCAGTTGCCTGAATGCGGTCCACCAGTCTGGGTCGGGCCAACAACGAAAATGCGATAAAACCAAATGCGTTCAGCGCCAGCGATACAACAGTGCCTCGGGTTATAATTTCAACGTCGGTGAGCTCGGGGTAAGAATACAGCGGAATTAGCACCGCTAGCACCCAACCAATAGACCCCGCACCAAGCCCCGCATAAACACCGCGAGCGTGCCCTTTTCGCCAATACAAAGCCCCCAGTAATGCCGGTAATAGCTGCAATACCAGCGAGAACGCCAGCAAGCCGATACTCACCAGGTTGGTTTGTGCCGCCCAGAAGTAGTAACAAAAGAACGACAGCACCATAGTAACGGCAATAGCGACTCGCCGAATGAGCAGTAGTGCCCGGTCATATTCCCGTTTACGCTGCTTTAACGGCAGCTTAGAGTCTCGTTGCAACAATATCGGCATGATAACGTCGTTGGTTATCATGGTACTTAACGTAACCGACGCAATAATCACCATGGCGGTAGCCGCAGAAATACCTCCGATAAAGATAATGAGCGACAACCACAGTTGGTCTTTAAGCAAAGGTAACTGCAATGAGAACGTTGAGCCGTCGCCGTTATTACCTAAGAAGAAACTGCCCGCAATGGCAATAGGAATAATAGCCGCAGCGGTCAGGCTAAGATAAAGAGGAAACCCCCAACGGGCAGTTTTTAAATGCCGAGTGTCGACGTTATCGACCACCGCCACATGAAACTGTCGGGGCAGACATAAAATCGCTCCCGCAGCCATTAGCGTTTGAACAATAAACTCAAACTCACCAAACTTGGCAAAAGACCACTGCGGAGCTGATACAGAAGTAAAGTTACTCAGTAACGACGGTGAAGGGTTCTCAGCAATAAGCGTCCAGGCAAACACTGCGGCAGCCATTAACGCCACCAGTTTTATCATCGACTCAACCGCAATAGCTAAAATCATGCCACTGCGATACTCAGTAACTTCCACGTGGCGTGTACCAAAGAGCATGGCAAATATGGCCATTAAAGCTGCTGCACCCAGCTCTTTAATTGAAAATTCAGACATGACACCGGTGCTCTCTGTCAGCACCGAAAAGCTCACACCCACCGCTTTTAGTTGCAAAGCGATATAAGGAATAATAGCTGTGGCAGCGATGGCTGTAACCGCAACGGCCAAACGCCTGCGTTTACCGAAACGAGATGAGATAAAATCGGCAATCGAGGTGATATTTTGCTGTTTACTGACCGAAACCAGTTTCTCTAAAACTCGAATGCCAAAAATAAAGAGTAAAATGGGCCCCAATAGAATGGGGAAAAACGCCCAACCCTCGGTGGCCGCATTACCCACAGCGCCATAGTAAGTCCAGGAGGTGCAATAAATGGCCAATGACATGGAGTAAACCATTGGCTTGTGGCTTATTTTATTCGCCCAGGACCCTAAACGATCACCCCAGGTCGCAATGGCGAACAGAAAAATGACATACGCCAGTGAGGCGAATACCAGCAGCCAAGTCATAACTGCAGACGTTCAGCGACCAGTACGGCTTGAGTACGGCTATAAACTCCGAGTTTACGGAAGATTGCCGTAATGTGAGCTTTGACGGTCGCTTCAGTAATATTTAACTGATAAGCGATTTGTTTGTTTAGTAGGCCTTCGTGTAAAAAATGAAGTACGCGGTATTGCTGCGGTGTCAATTCAGACACTTTACGCGCCAACTCCTGGTCTTCGTCAGATATGACATCCAGGCGCTCGCGGGACTCTTTAGGCACCCAGGTTTCGCCTTGCAAAATGGTGTCTATCGCTTCTGCTATTTCCGCTGACGGCAATGACTTAGGAATAAACCCCAGCGCCCCAAAACCAATACATTTAGCAACAATTGACGCATCTTCACTGCCGGAAATGATAGCAACAGGCAATAACGGATAGTCTTCACGGACTCGAATAAGGCCATATAAATCACCGCTGCCGGGCATGTGCAAATCGAGCAGCAATAAGTCGACGTCGTCGTCTTTGTTTAACGCCGCGAGTGTCGAGTCCAGGTCTTCGGCTTCGCGTAAGGTAAGCTCAGAAAAGTGATTCGCGAGAGCGCCTTGCAGCGCCTCGCGAAACAGAGGGTGGTCATCTGCGATTAAAAATTTCGCCATGAGATTCCAAATTAAGTGACATTATTTATTCATTCGATTCTCTATCAATGAATCTACCACACTTGGATCAGCAAGCGTAGAGGTGTCACCGAGATTCTCATATTCGTTAGCGGCAATCTTACGCAAAATACGACGCATGATCTTACCTGAACGTGTTTTCGGCAAACCCGTCGTCCAGTGAATCAGGTCAGGGGTTGCAATTGGGCTTAATTCAGAACGAACCCAGTTACGTACTTCTTTGGTTAATTCATCGGTTACTTCCACACCTTCAACCGGTGTGATGTATACGTAAATACCCTGACCTTTTAAGTCATGCGGATAACCAACAACAGCCGCTTCGGCCACTGACTTATGCGCAACCAACGCGCTTTCAATTTCAGCCGTACCTAGACGGTGTCCCGATACATTCAGAACGTCATCCATGCGACCAGTTATCCAGTAGTAACCATCGGCGTCACGACGCGCGCCATCACCACTGAAGTAACGGTTCTTGAAAGTCGAAAAGTAGGTTTGCTCGAAACGCTCATGGTCGCCCCAAAGAGTACGCATTTGACCAGGCCATGAGTCATTAATAACCAAACCTCCTTCGGCTTCGCCTTCCTGGATATTCCCTTCTCCATCAACCAGTGCAGGTTGAATACCAAAGAATGGACGTGTTGCTGAGCCGGGTTTTAAATCGGTAGCACCCGGCAGTGGTGCAATTAAAATACCGCCGTTCTCGGTTTGCCACCAGGTATCCATAATTGGACATTTACCGTTACCAATAGCGCGGTGGTACCACTCCCAGGCTTCTGGGTTAATTGGTTCACCAACACTACCCAGAATACGCAAACTTTCACGGGTCGACGTCTTCGCTGCTTCGTCACCTTTCGCCATTAAGGCACGAATTGCCGTTGGCGCGGTGTAAAGGATATTGACCTTGTGTTTATCAACAATTTCGCCAATACGGCCAACCCCGGGATACGTTGGCACACCTTCAAACATCAGTGTGGTTGCACCGTTTGCCAGCGGCCCGTAAACAATGTACGAGTGACCAGTAATCCAGCCGACATCGGCTGCACACCAGTAAACATCGTCATCGTGATAGTCGAAGACATACTCATGCGTCATTGACGCATACACCATGTAACCACCGGTAGTATGCACAACCCCTTTCGGTTTTCCGGTCGAGCCGGACGTGTAAAGAATGAACAGCGGGTCTTCGGCGTTCATCACTTCTGCCTGGCATTCATCGCTGACATCGCCAATCAACTCATGCCACCAAACGTCACGACCTTCTGTCCATTCAACGTCACCTTCGGTAACACGACATACAATGCTGTGCTCTAATGAAGGACAAACGCCATCAGACAAGGCTTTATCCACATTGGCTTTCAAACCAATAGTGCTGCCGCCACGACGACCTTCGTCGGCGGTAATTATAGCCTTTGCCTGACAGTCGTTAATGCGGTCCGCAATAGCATTTGGTGAGAAACCGCCAAAGATAACGGTATGAACCGCGCCAATCCGGGCACAGGCCAACATCGCATAAGCCGCTTCCGGAACCATTGGCATGTAAATAGCGACCCGGTCACCTTTACCAATACCTAATTTTTTCAAGCCATTAGCAAAGCGAGATACCTCTTTATGTAACTCGCGGTAGGTGATGTGTTTGTCTACACTAGGGTCGTCGCCTTCCCAGATAATCGCTGTTTTATCGGCCTTATCAGCAAGGTGACGGTCGACACAGTTGTAACAGGCGTTTAGAGTGCCGTCTTCGTACCACTTAACACTGACTTTACCCGGTTCGAAACTGGTATTTTTAACTTTGGTGTAAGGTGTGAACCAAGTAATTCGCTGTCCGTGTTCACTCCAAAAACCTTCAGGATCGTCTACTGACTGTTGGTAAAGTTTCTTATAACCGTCATTATCGATTTTGGCTTTAGCTTTGATATGTTCAGGAACTGAATACAGTTGCGACATTACCTCTTCCTCCTTATTCGCAAGATGGTATCTGTTGTACGTTTTAAAGGGCTTAAACACTATTAGACCATAGTCTAGATTGATAAAAATTGACCAGTTAACGAGAATTAACAGCGTTTATCTTTGGCATAACAATAAAATGCACGATCAAAACGAACACTTGGCTTACAGGGGAGAACACCATGGCTAAAGCAAGTATCGCAAAGAAATTCACCGTATCAGCAGCAAGCGCTGCCGTACTCGGTGTTATGAGCTTAGGAGCTCAGGCAAACGAAACTGACATCGATTTTGGTGGTTTTGTTAAACTGGACATGATGGTATCGGACTACACCGATGGTCAGGCACCTTCAAGCGGCAGTATCGCTCGGCAACAGTATATTCCAAGCCTCACCCCTGTGGGTGGTGAAGGCGACGACATGGTCACCGATTTTCACGCACGTCAGTCGCGTTTTTTCCTTACCACCGACACTGAGTTAGATAATGGTGAAACGCTGACCGGCCATATCCAAATGGATTTTATGTTGACCCCTGACGGTGACCAACGTATTTCAAACTCTTATAGTCCGCGTCTACGTCACGCATTTTTAAAATATGGGAAATGGACTTTTGGTCAAACCTGGTCTAACTTTCAGGACCTAAACATTCTGGCTGAATCCGTCGACTTTATCGGCATCACCGATGGCATTATCTTCAACCGCCAGGCACAAATTCGTTACACCTCCGGTGGCTTTAGCGCCTCAATTGAAAACCCTGAAACCACAGTGACACCTGCTGGTGGGGGACGTATTGTTTCCAGTGATGGATTTATGCCAGATGTTACTTTTAAATATACCGGCAAGTCTGACAACCTGACCTGGCAGGCGTCTGCATTATTGCGTCAGCTCACTTATGACGTCACACAAACTGGTGACGATGAAACAACTTTCGGTTACGGTTTGAGCTTTGGTGCTAAATACACCTTTGGTATGGACGACATTCGTGCGTCTATTACAACCGGTTCGGGCTTAGGTCGCTATTTAGGTCTCAACACATGGAACGGCGCTTATATCGATGGTAACGGTGAGCTGGAAGCCATTGACTCAACCGGTATTTCTTTTGCTTACCGCCATTTCTGGACTGAGAAAGTTCGTTCAAACATCGTATATTCGCGTGGCTGGGCAGACAATGATGAAGAGCTGCTTGCACTCGCTGGTGACATGACTGAATACACACAGCGCCTCGCGTTTAACGTGATGTATTCACCAGCTTCCAACCTAACCTTTGGTGCGGAAATTTCACAAGCTAACCGTGAAACAGAAGCTAATGTAGACGGCGACTTAAACCGCCTACAGCTGATGGCAATGTATAAGTTTTAAACGATATTCCCAACCAAAAACGCCGGTAGCCACAAAAGGTTACCGGCGTTTTTTCTGTCTGGGCATTGTCTGCCCAAACAAGCTTTATTTCACAATATCAATTAACCGCTTACCAATGTCTGTGTTATCCATATACCCACGGAAATCTTCAGAGTAAGGTCCTTTAGCAAAAACCGGGACGTCTACTGCGGTGTGGCCACTGCCCGTCCAACCCGTACCGGTAATATCACCGGTAATATACACCAAAGCATCGTGTAGTGCGTCTTCACGCTCTTCACCTTCCTGCTCAGATGCAAGCGCCAGCTCGTCGATATAGTCCTGAGTCAGCTCGAAGTTCACTTTGTCAGCAACATACTCGGGCCATTTCTCAGCGTCCATGTCCAGAAGTTCACTGCGCATTGTCGCAATAGAGCTTTCAATAGCCATGACTCTGTCTGAATACCATGCGTACTCACCGTCACGCCCCAGAGTTAAACCGCCAGTAGAATGGTCAGCAGTCATCACCAGTAACGTATTGGGGTTATCTTGCATGAAGTCAGCAACAACCGTTAACGCTTTATTTAACGAGTCCATTTCATGCACCGCGCAAGCAATATCATTGGCATGACCACACCAGTCAATTTGGCTGCCTTCAATCATAAGCGCGAACGGTTTGTCGTCACCTGACAATAAACGCAGCGCAGTGCTGGTCATTTGTGCCAGCGAGTCTTTACCTTCATCAATTGCATGCGGCAGACCTTTTGGTGCAAACAAGCCCATAACCGGCGCCTGTTCAACTTGATCTAACATTTGCATGTCCTGAATAACCTTCAAGCCATGTTGCTCTAGCAGTTCCGCCCAGTTCTTGTCGTCACGAATAAAATACTGCTGACCGCCGCCAAGCAAGACATCATAAGACGCTTCATTTTTTATATACTGCTGCGCCATAAGGTCAGCTATTTCGTTGTACTCGTAGCGAGACGGATGATGCGAGAAAAATGAAGCCGGCGTTGCATGGTTAATTTGCGAGGTCGATACGGAGCCTGTCATATAACCGCTATTTTTAGCGTACTCCATGACCGTTTTTAACGACGTTTTATCGTTATCCATGCCAATAGCGCCGTTATACGACTTTTCCCCCGCCGACAAAGCGGTAGCGCCAGCTGCTGAATCCGTCACCCAGGTATCGTCTTCCGGATAAGTGGTTGCGGCCCCGGTGAGGTAGTGGTCGAACTGTGTTTCAGCAATGTCTTTGGTGTCTAAATCAGACATGGCATAGCGGTAAGCACTGATAAATTCAAAGCCCATACCATCACCAATGACATAAATAATATTGGGCTTCTGCTCTTCAGCCACCGCGCCCGGTGCACTCAGCGCAACCCCGATGGCTGCGGCTGCTAAGGTTTTTTTCATACGACAACTCCGTTTAATTCTGTAACGCTCTTTGTATAGCCTGATTATATCAAGCCCTAAATGTCAGTGATATGACAACAAACCGCAATTTAATCGCGTCTCGCCGTGAATGAGCCGTCGGCCAGTCGAACATCGACCGGTTCGCCACTAGCAACGTCATCCGCACGACGCACAACCTCGCCACTATCTTTACGAACAATGGCGTAACCTCGCTCCAGCGTATTCAGCGGGCTGACCAGGTTCAATGACTGCATCAATTGCCCTTGCCGAGACTTTTTGTCTCTCAGTAAACGCGCCATGACTTGCGGCAAACGCTGCTGAAGAATTGTCAATTGCTGTTGGTATTGTGCCAGTCGTTTTTCCGGATGCACGGATTGCAAGCGCCTCACTAAATGCGTGTGCTGCTGACGCTGACGCATAAGTTGCTGAGTCAGCGCCCGACTCGCACGCGCCTGTAACTCGTCAGCCAGTTGCGACTGTTGTTGCAGCAGTCGTTGTGGATGCTGCTGTTGCAGGCGTGTTTGCAAAAATTGCCATTGTTGTTTGAGGCGTTGTATATGCCTTAACTGAGCCTGTTGCAGCCGCTGCATTAACGCCTGAGCACGCTGCAGTTGCTGTTGCTGGTCTCGCGTGACCAACTCTGCCGCAGCCGATGGTGTGGGTGCTCGCATATCAGCAACAAAGTCTGCAATGGTGAAGTCAATTTCGTGACCGACCGCACTAATCACCGGCATCGGAGCGGTAGTCAGCAGCCGGGCAAAACCTTCATCGTTAAAACACCACAAGTCTTCCAGTGAGCCACCGCCGCGCGACACTAGCAGCACATCCACTTCATTACGCTCAAACGCCGTTTGCGCCATAGATTGAAGTTGGGCTACTGCGGCTTCTCCCTGAACCGACGTCGGATAGATAATCACTTCAACGCTGGGGTCCCGCCGTTTCATAACCGCTAATATGTCTTTTATTGCCGCCCCGGTTGGTGAGGTCAGCACACCCACTTTGCGAATGTGCTCCGGTAATGGTCGTTTGCGATCGGCCGCGAATAGTCCTTCAGCACCGAGTTTTGCTTTCAATTGCTCGTAGCGCTGTTGTAATAAGCCCTGTCCGGCGTCTTCCAGGTGCTCGACAATTAGCTGATAGTCACCGCGCGGCTCATACAAGGTCACTTTGGCTTTCACCAGGACTTGTGAACCGTTTTGCGGGCGCATAGCCGCTCGCTGATTGGCGCCTCGGAACATGGCGCAACGTACTTGTGAGCGTTCATCTTTCAGCGTGAAATACCAATGCCCAGAGCCCGGCGCGGCAAAATTAGAAATTTCACCCACCAGGCTTATTTGGCGAAAACCCTGCTCAAGTAACTGGCGGATTTCACCATTCAGCTGACTGACCGAGTAAACCATCGACATATTCGACCTCCATTCAATGCGCTGATACTACCACAGAATTCAAAACAATAATTTCGCATTTGGACGTCTAAATGTCTTGACGGCTTTATATCCATTTATTATTGTCGCTGTATTGTCGTTTCAAATTGACGGAGGCCGCTATGGTTCTTCCTATTGCTCGTTCATTTCATACGCAAACGCCTTATGGCCGCTTAAAAGGGTATCGGTATGGCTTTCCCGATGCCCCGGCTATTGTTGTACAGGGCGGTATCAGCGCAACCGGAAAGCTTTGGACACCGTCCGGCGATGGTTGGTGGCAATCGCTGCATCGGCTCTTCGCAGACACTGACGATTACCAATTTATTAGCTTTGACTACTTCGGCGGGTTAGGCGGCTCTGATTGTCCCGACACTCCGCTGTCCGTACGAGAACACAGCAATGCTATTCATCACGCATTGCAAGCGGTATTGCCGGACGAGTCTCTGCACGGCTGGATTGGCGGCTCATTCGGAGGTGTTTTAGGCCTCCAGTACGCACTGGATAACCCAGAGTCGCTTGAGCGGCTAAGCGTTATTGGAGCGGCTCATAAACCATCGGTGCACTCGTCTTTATTGCGTTATTTCCAACAAGCGCTCATACAACGCTGCAACGATTCACAATTGGGTATTGTATTAGCCAGAGCACTGGCCATGCTCAGCTACCGCAGTGCGGAAGAGTTTGAATCGCGCTTTAGTAGCAGCGATGACGCTTTCGAGTACCTACTTTATAAAGGTGAACGACTGCTTAAAGAAAACGGTAACAGCTCACGCAGCCTGTTCACTCATCTCACACCCGTGTTGAACGAATACAGCATTAATCCTGAGCCTATCGAAACGCCAGTGCATTTAGTTGACTTCACCAGTGACACCATTGCGCCACCAAGCCTAGTCACGGAGCTTGAAACCCTGCTACCCAACTGTACGTCACATGTGTCCGTTCAAAGCGAATACGGGCACGACGGATTTATAAAGAACGTGCCCCAATACGGCACGTCACTGACACATTTTTTATTTGAAACGCATTTGGAGACCATATGAAAGACGAAACCTTATCCATTCATCATGGCTACGACACCGACCCAACCACCAAGTCAGTAGCTACGCCGATTTATCAAACGGCATCGTACGAGTTTGACAGCGCTCAGCACGGAGCTGATCTCTTCGACTTAGCGGTTGAAGGCAATATCTATTCACGCATTATGAACCCCACCAACGACGTGCTGGAAAAACGGGTTGCCGCCCTTGAAGGGGGTGTTGCCGGTCTCGCAGTCGCTTCAGGTATGGCGGCCATTGAATACACCCTAATTACTTTGGCAAGTCAGGGCGACAATATCGTTACCACCCCACAGCTTTATGGAGGCACCTATACACTGTTTCGCCATATGCTGCCGTCGCTCGGTATCGAGGTCCGTTTTGCCGAATCAGACAATGCGAAAGACATTGAAGCACTTATTGATGAGCGCACCAAAGCGGTTTACTGCGAAAGCATTGGTAACCCCGCAGGAAACATTGCCGACTTAGAAGCACTGGCGGGAGTTGCCCACACTCATGGCGTACCGCTCGTCGTTGATAATACCGTCGCTACGCCTATTCTTTGTAAGCCCATTGAGCATGGCGCTGACATCGTCGTTCATTCATTGACGAAATACATTGGTGGTCACGGTAATTCAATTGGTGGACTTATAGTCGACTCAGGCAAATTTGACTGGCTGTCACAAAAGGCGCGTTTCCCACAATTTAGTAATCCCGAACCGGCTTATCACGGTGTGGTTTATACCGACGCATTCGGACCCGCCGCTTTTATCGCAAGAGTCAGAACCGTGGCTCTGCGTAATACGGGCGCCTGTTTGTCGCCCTTTAATGCCTTTTTATTGTTGCAGGGACTGGAAACTCTGACTTTGCGTATTGAGCGACACTGCGAAAACGCAAAGGCTGTCGCCGACTATCTACTACAACATCCTAATGTTGAATGGGTGAATTACGCAGGTTTGGCTCAGCACCCACACTATGAACTTGCTGCCAAATATGTGACTGGCGGGTTACCTGCATCATTGCTTACCTTTGGCATAAAAGGCGGTTACGAGGCAGGAGTTAAGTTTTATGACAAGCTTGGCTTGTTTAAACGGTTAGTGAATATCGGCGATGCAAAGTCGCTTGCCTGCCACCCTGCTTCTACCACTCACCGTCAGCTGTCGGAAAAAGAGCAAGCTGCTGTTGGAGTTAAACCAGAAGCCATCCGCTTGTGTGTCGGCATAGAGCACATTAGCGATATTATTGCTGACTTAGAGCAGGCATTAAGCATTTAATATACCGAAAAAAGAAAAGCCACCGGACGGTGGCTTTCTCATCTCTAACAGGCGCATGAATTTTATGCGTCGTCCTTTTTCAAATGAACGTCCATTTGAGGAAAGGGAATACCAATACCTTCCTCGTCTAAACGGTCTTTAATGCGCTCTAACAAGTCCCAGCGCGTTGGCCAGTAGTCTTCATTTTTGGTCCACGGACGTACATTAAAGTCTACAGAAGAAGCGCCAAGCTCCGTCACTGTCACCACAGGCTCAGGATCTTTCAGAACCCGTTCGTCACTGGTAATAACGTCCATAAGTACTTGCTTCGTTTTTTGCAAGTTAGCGCTATAACTCACACCAATGACCAAATCGATGCGACGCAGTTCTTCACGATTGTAGTTGGTAATTGGGCCACCGATAATTTCCGAATTCGGCACAAAGATAATTTTACGGTCCGGCGTTTTCAAAACCGTCTGGAAGATATTGATTTGTTCAACCGTGCCGGAAACCCCGCCAGCGTCAACGTACTCGCCCGCACGGAACGGACGGAACATAATAAGTAATACGCCCGATGCAATGTTCGACAGTGACCCTTGCAGTGCAAGGCCAATGGCCAAACCTGCCGCACCTAAAATAGCAATAAAGGACGTAGTTTCGACCCCGACATGCGACAGCGCCATCATAATGGCGGCAATGAAGATAACGGTTTTTACAATAGCGCTGACGAAGCTAATAACTGCGCCGTCCACTTCGCGTTTTTGCATGCCTTTGGACATGACCCGGGTAACGCCATTCGCCACTATTTTACCAATAATCAAAATGGCAATCGCAATAATAAACTTAATCGAAAACTCGATAAGCATATCCTGATTGTCGTTTATCCACTGAACGATGCTGTCCATAATATTTCCTTATTTAGCAATAACTAAACTATGATTTTCCCAAAATAGCGCTTATTACGCCTATTCGCAAACGCATTTACAGGCGGAACGAGTAGCGCCCCTGCGCGTCTGGCTGACCCATGTATTGAATAAACTTTGCCAGGCCTTCTGGCGTTCGCGGTGTTGGTTTTACGGTACCTGACGCTTTAATGTCCTGACTATTGATACTCGCATCAACTTCCAGACTTAAATCGTTGTCGCCTTTCATGATTAATGCGACGGAATTATCGTCATGACACCCTAGCTCGACCGGAAAGCTCCCTAGTGACTGCCATTGTCCATTGACCAGCACCTGAATATTGTCGCCGCTGGCACTACCTTCTAAGTTATCGCACCAACGCACAGGCCCCGGCGCTGTCACCACGTACTCACTTACGTCTAGTTCCCAGCGACCTTTCGTTTGCAATGGCAGCTTGGTTTGAGCGATATCCAATAATGCGCCTAAGCTACCGCTGGCCTTTATATTTTGCGCACCAATACGGGTCGAGCTAGCTAATAAACGTCCCTGCAACGAAAATGGATTATTCTGTTTTGGCACTTTGACATCAACAACCAGATCGCCGAGGAAAATCGATGACACTTGCCAGTCCCAGCTAAGATCGTTAATGACATTACCATCGACCACGACTTGTCCGGCAGCTCCTTGCCATAAGGTTCCAGACACTTGCGTCAATTGAATGTTATTCGGCAATGGCATCCAATAAATAACGCGTGCCGGCAACAATACCAACAAGGTTATTAAATAAGCCAAAACAAGCCAGGGCAGCCAGCGCTTTAATTTCATGAGACGTCTTTCACCAATAGTTTTCGTAATCGGACACTACCTGGTTGTTCAAGCCGGGCAATATCAGCACCGGTTAGCTGTAAACCAAAGTCACTTTCCAGCGCATTCATAAACTGAAGCAGTTGATTAAATGGCACTGTGTCCACCGTGACCAGATACTCTTCACCTTGCGGCTGAATACGCGCCAACTCAATGTCATACTGCGCCGCAGCCTGGTTAATACGCTGGCTGAGGGAGCCCTTCACGGTTGAGCTTTTAGCACTTCTACCTTCCATGCTTTTATATCGCGCTATCGCCTGTTGTACCCATTGATACTGGTCTTGCTGAGACTTCAAACGGTTCTCCGCCTGTATCACTGACTGAGAACTTGGCAACCAAACAATGAAATATAAAAACGCAATGGCCAATACAATGGCTAATGCGCTTAGCAGGCGCTGCTCACGGCTATTAAACTGCTGCCAACGGTTATAAGCAAGCTGACGATAAGGCTCAAAAATTGCTTTAAGTTTATCCATAACGTTACCCCTGAAGCTCTATAGTCAGTGCGCCGGAAACCTGGCTTCCGCGGTTACTCATCGACCCAGCCTCTATGGCTACACCGTTATTTTGAGCCGCCCGCTGAAAAGCTTCCAATTGTGAAAAGCTCTCAGCTGTTGCCTGCAGTCGCAATTCATTATTTTGAAAACGCAGCAATTCTAGCTTCACCGCCGGTTCGGCCTGAAATGCTGGTTGCAAGCTATCCAGGGCTGCTATAACCGAGCTTTCAGTATTTCCGGCACCGCCCAGTCGTTCAATTTTCTGCTGCAACTGTGCTCTTAAATTGACAATACGGCTTTCGCCAGGAAATGCCTCACGATAAAGCTGCTCTGCCTTTACCTGCAAAGACGCTCGCTGCTGCTCAAGTTGCCAGTATTTTATGCCATTGAGAGTGATAGCCAACACAAATAATACACTGGCAGCAATAGCCAAAGGTTTCCATGGCAAACTTGACGACTGTCGCTGCTTTCTCGCACGAAAAGCTCCTTGCCTGAGGTTGATTTCAGCATTGCTTTGTAAAGCCGCGACAGCAATTGTCATGGGCACTTCAATATCGGCAGACTCTAATACGCTAGGCGGCTGAGGCCAGTCTATAGCACCATAGTGAATGATTTTTTCAGGCGGCTCATATTCGCTGCTTAATATGGGGGCAAGTTCAGAAAATGCGGCTCGCTCCACCGCAAAGCCTTGCCAGACCGAGGTTCTTACCAGAACGCTATGACCCAATTCAATAGCGTGCCATTCATTCTCGTGAGCCGGCAGTAGGAAAATATCAGGCAACCAACGGTTAGACTCAATTCCTGACTCTGACAGAACACCCAACCACTGTTGCATATGTGCTTTTTCTACAACGGCCACCGGTATTGTCGAGGCTTTTGTTTCCGGCCAGGCAAAATGCAGCGTTTCTATGTCTGCCGCAAGTTCTTCTTCCAACGCATACGGAATAACTTTATCCAAATGCTTTTTACTCCCCGTCGGAAGGGTAACCTGAGTTAAAAAGACATCTTGACCCGGAACAGCAATAACCACATCACTGCGTGACGCTTTATCCGCCAACTGTGACAGCTCTTCGGTTGACTCCAGCTCGCCGCTGGCAATAAGCTCCTGTTGCTGGTTATGCCACAACACCCAGGGAATGCTTTCTGTTGTTCCAAAAGCAGGCAGTCGTATTATTAGCGTTTCCTGCATGTTTTATTCTCCCATCGCACGGTACAAGGTGGCTACTTCGCCGTTGTTAACGTGCAGTACTGAACGGGCTTTCATTTCAACATCGCCCCATTGTATATATGCGGTTAGCTGAAAGTATTCACTTTCAACATCAAGTTCTGACAGTTCGCCGTTAAGCTCTGATTTCACATTGGCAATAGCTTCAACTTCATCGACCTCTTCATTCGACTCATAGCCTGTTTCCGGCCTGTTCGACAAGAAGGATTGCGCATCTTGTAACGACATTTTACCTTCTGTCACTGCTGTCAGTAATGCAGCTTGATCTTCTTTAAGCGTATTCACGTTAATCATTAATGCCGTTTCATTCGGTATTACGCAGACATAAGGACGCAGTTTGCGAACGACTTCCCGACTGTATCCCCTAATCATGCGCAGCTCGCTAACGTCCAGTAGTAAGCTGTTTGCCGCTAAGTATGGCTTAGGCAGTCCCTGATAATCAGGATCTTCAGCACCATTTGAACCCGACAGCTGAGTGTCACCGTCTATCCAGTCAACCAGGCTATCGGTTAACCCCTGCGCCTGATATTCATCGAGTTCAACACCTTGCAATAGCGCTTTATATTGGCGCTTACGTCGTTCCAGCGTGCCAGGGTCTTCCTCATCCGTCACCATACTGTTCAAATTAAAACAACTGGATAAGTCTCTCACACGAGCCGCTATCTGCCCACCTTCAACCGGGAACGGACCGCTTCGGCTGGCCCAGCTTTGTTGGTTATTCGCGACACCATCATTTTCGTTTAACTCGCGCTTTAACGCTTCTTTTAAAACATCCTCAGCGCTTAGCCACATCCAGTAAGTTTGTTCAGCTTGCTGCAAGTTGCCCATGCGGGTTATTTGCATTTGCAGTTTACTTCCGAGGTTCACTGCTATCACCGAAACCAGAGCAATAACCAGCATGACCGTTATGAGCGCGGCGCCTTTTTGACGAGAGTTTTTAGTCTGCATTCGCCCCTCCCGAACTTTGCGCCTCCGCTAGACCTGCACCAGCAACCAAAAATATACGCTTAATTTCGCCATATTGTTCGGTCTGCAAAGTCACCTCAATGGCTTTCGGTAAATCGCCTTCGCTGCGCCACTCTGCGTTCCAGCCCTTATCCAATCCACGATTACCATCGCTTTGACCTGCTGCTCTATAAAAGCGAAACGACAAGTCTGTCACACCGCTCAACAACGTCTGCACAGTTGGTTCGTTACTCCTATCATTCACAAACGAATAACTAACCCGTTGTAACTGGCCATCCATAACTCGATAAATAACCGGCTGTAACTCGGCTCGCGGCAGAACATCACCCGGGTTATCAAAGCCGCTGCGCACAAAAGCTAAAACGCCGCGCTCCGAATCAAAGTAGCCAACATCATTACTTAGATACTGGTGTGTTACTTCAGTGTCATTGGGGCGCGTCGGCTTAGCGACTAACTGACGAATGTCTTGTTGCATTAACAGCTGGCTAAACTGCAGCTGCTCCAGCGACTCACGCCGCTCGCTCGACTGCTGCTCGGTACTGACCATTTGGCTTAGCACCTGATAACTGGCTATACCAATTACCGCAAAAATGGCCATAGTCACCAACACTTCAACTAAGGTGAACCCCGACTGTCGGTTGCCGTTAACGTGCATTCCGGTCACCTCTAGCGGCTGAGTCAGGCTTTCTCAAGTAGCGCGTTAACCGATAATGCTCCCGCCCACCTTCCGTTTTTGACACTATCACTGTGACAGCGACGACATTAGGAGTTACTGTTTCAACCACCTGTTGCTGCCAATGCCAGGTGGTGCCGGCTTGCTCAGCCGTGCCTTTCTTATTGTCTTTTACCGGCCATTCCTGGGCCAGGGACACTTCTGCTATCCGGTTTGACGCCACATACTGTGCAAAGGTTTTACTTTGTAAGTCGCTTAAACTGGTCAGGTGACTACTGGCCGCTTGTAATGCGGCCAAAGCCGCTAACCCAAAAATCGATAGCGCGACCATGACTTCAATAAGTGTAAAACCTTTTACCCTCATTGCTCAGGCGCCTCATTTAAAACAATCAATTGCCAACTGTTTTCAGTTTTCACCCAACGCTCAGCGGCAATATCATTCGCATTTTCAATTTTTAAGGTAAAAGCTGTCATCTCGCCACTTGGCAAAATAAGTACATCCGGACGCTTTATTTCAGACTCGTCATCCTGTTCTGAATCATCCCCGCTGCCAAAAACACCGTCGTTAAGTTCTTCATTTTGAGCCAGCTCAGCCATGTCCTGGTTTAATAACTGCCAGCTTAATGGCCACTCAGTTTGCTGAGGTTTAAGCCCACGAGTGTTAAAAGATTGCCAACTTTCCTCCTGCCAAACCAGAAACTCATAACCATTGTCGTTAAACGCAAGCGCGAGAGGTTGCTGCCGCACCATCGCATACTCACGTGCATATTGAAGTTGCTGCTGTAGCGTTATTGCTGAGTCTTGAGCAGAGTTTTGCTGACGGTTACTGCCCGGTAACGTCAACATAACTGAGCTGGCAATAAGGCCAAGAATGGCCATTACCAGCATCAGTTCAATCAGAGTGAATCCTTGTTGCTGGCGCCTATTGGTCACGGTTGTTGTTGCCAATCATCCAACTACCGAAGTCATCTTCAGTACCCGGTTGACCGTCTGGGCCTGCTGAAAAAATATCAATATCGTCGTACTGTCCCGGGTTCAACAACAGGTAGTCGTTGCCGTAAGGGTCTTGCGGTAAACGACGAATATAGCCACCGCTGCGATAGCTTCGCGGTTGCGGATCAATATTCGGTTCATTCACGAGTGCTTCTAAACCTTGCTCGGTGGTTGGAAACATACCGTTATCAAGGTGATACTGAGCTAATGCATTCTCTAATGCCACAATGTCAGCAATAACTTTTTGCTCGTTCGCTTTTTCCTGGTTGCCCAACACATTAGGTAACACCATGGTTGCCAAAATACCAATAATGGCAATAACCACCATAACTTCAACGAGTGAAAAACCAGATTGATTACGTCTCATAATTAAAGTCCTACACTATTATTTAACTGCAATATGGGCTGAATTATCGACAAAACGATAAAAAAGACGATGCCCGCCATGGTGACAATCAGCACAGGTTCGAAGACCTTAAGGCTGACTGTGACTAAATTTTCAAATTCTTTATCCTGGTTGTCGGCACAGCGTTTTAGCATCTGTTCAAGCTCGCCCGACTTCTCTCCGGCCGCTATCATATGCAGCATCATGGGCGGAAATAGCCCGGTTTCCTGCAATGCTGCCCTTAACGACGAACCTTCTCTTACCCTGTCAGCGGCTTCATCGACCGCTTCTCTTATCGCTAAATTACCAATAACCGATGAGGTAATGCGCAGACCATCGAGTAATGGCACCGCCGATGATGTTAAAATACTCAGCGTTCTTGCAAAGCGCGCTGTACTAACCCCTCGTATGACTTTCCCCAACATAGGAAGTTTCAGCAAGCGGTAATGATACTTTAACCGGTTTGTGTCTTTTCGAAGCCACTGTCCAAATAACAACAATAAAACAGCCAACCCAACAACCAGCCAGAGTCCCCAATTCTGCAAAAACTCACTAATAGCTATCATAGCCAACGTAGTAGGAGGTAGCTCTTGCCCCATAGTGGCAAAGTTCTCGACAATTTGAGGCACTATTGAAACCAAGAGAAATACGACAATACCGATAGCCACCAGAGTCAGCATAAGCGGATAAATAAGCGCCTGCGTCAACTGACTCTTCATGTGCTGTCGCTGTTCCGTGTAATCGGCCAACTCTTCGAGAACCTGGTCCAGATGCCCGGACTTCTCACCCGCAGCCACCATTGCCGTATACAGCGAGTCAAACACCCCAGGGAATTCCGCCATTGCCTCAGCCAGACCATAACCTTCAACGACTTTGCTTCGTACTGACATAACCAGCTTTTTCATGCGTGGCTTTTCAGTTTGATCAGCAACGGCCAGTAACGCTTGCTCAATAGGCAAAGCAGAGCCTACTAAGGTCGAAAGCTGACGAGTAATAAGGGCAAGGTCCTGCGCTTTGACTTTTCGAAATGTGAAGCCCCAGCGATTCTGCGCACTCTGCTTCTTCTCTTTTTCCGCCGCAGCAGAAATAGCAACAGGCATAAGGCCTTGTTCACGAAGCATCTGCCGAACCTGACGTTCAGTATCGGCCTCAAGCACGCCTTTTTTCTTACGTCCATTATTGGCTATTGCCTGGTACTCAAATGCTGCCACGTATTACTCCTCGCGAGTGACTCGCAAGACTTCCTCTAGTGTGGTTTTCCCTTCTAGCACCTTTTGCAGGCCGTCTTGTCGTATGCTTGGGGTTGACTGGCGTATGTACTTTTCAATCGCCTGTTCACCGTGGCCGTTATGCACAAGTTCGCGCACATGATCATCGACCTGGAGAAGTTCGTGAATACCCGTTCGCCCTCTATAACCGGTATGGTTACATCCCTCACAGCTGCCTGCGCGGTAAATAATATGTTCCGAACTCTCACTCAGCCCTAATATCTGGCGCTCTTCCGCATCGGGCGTATGAGGCTGACGACAGCTACTACATAAAGTCCGAACTAAGCGCTGAGACAACACCGCCAATAAACTGGAGGACAGCAGGAATGGTTCAACCCCCATATCCTCAAGACGTGTGATAGCACCCGCAGCTGTATTCGTGTGTAACGTCGACAAAACCAAGTGCCCCGTCAATGATGCCTGCACAGCAATTTGGGCGGTCTCTACGTCTCGTATTTCCCCGACCATAACAACGTCAGGATCTTGCCGCAGAATCGCTCGCAAACCACGCGCGAAGGTCATATCAACACGCTGATTCACCTGCGTTTGTCCAATACCATCGATGGCATACTCGATGGGATCTTCTACTGTCAGAATATTACGGTCTTTCGAATTAATTTCGCTCAGCCCGGCATACAAGGTCGTACTTTTACCGGAACCGGTTGGGCCAGTCACAAGAATAATACCATGAGGCTTATGAATCAGCTGCTGGAAGATATTGCGGTTTTCCTGCGTCATTCCCAGCTGCATTAGGTTCAAACGTGCATTATTTTTATCAAGCAAGCGCAGAACAACGCGCTCGCCATGGTTCGACGGCATAGTCGACACCCTTACGTCGACCGCTCTACCAGCGATAAGCAAAGAAATACGACCGTCTTGCGGTATACGTTTTTCAGCAATGTCCAGCTGTGCCATGACTTTAATTCGGGAAACTAAAAGAGAAGACAGTTTACGATTCGGCTTTAAGACTTCACGCAATACGCCATCGATGCGGAAGCGAATCAGTAGTGACTTTTCGAACGTCTCTATGTGAATATCCGATGCCCCTTCTTTTATCGCCTCACTTAACATGGCGTTAATGAGTTTGATAATAGGTGCATCGTCTTCACTTTCTAATAGATCTTCGGTTTGCGGTAACTCGTCCGCCAGTGAGAACAAGTCAGACTCATTCCCAATGTCTTCCATTAGCTGTTTCGCTTCCGACGAGTCACGTTGATAAGCTTGTGTTAAAAGCGTTTCAAAGTCATTTGCCGGGTGTTCTTGCAAGGTGAAAGGCTGACCCAGCTTACGTCGCACTTCTCTGAGTGCTTGTGCAGAGACGCCAGTACGGCAGTGCACAACCATAGGTTCGCCCGACTCAACCACCACACCAAAGCGTTTGGCAAAGCTAAAAGGTAACCGTGTTGTCGCAATAGCACTCGCGTCAGTCATTCTCTTTCTCTGGCTGTTTATTATCCAGGTACTCTTCGAAGCCGGGCGGCAAGGTTAACTCACTGTCCCATTCATTCATTACCGGAGACTCTTCCATTGGCATCAAGGAAATACCGCGTGAACGCTCGTCCAGTTGCAGTGCGCGCATATAGTTGTATTTTGCCGAGCTGATTTCTCGCATGCGCTTTCCATTGCGAACTATCGTCGGCCGAATAAACACCATTAAGTTGCGCTTTTGCTTGGACGTTGAGGTAGAGCTAAACAGTCTTCCTAACACCGGAATGTCGCCCAGCAGCGGTATCTTAGACACCGACTCCTGTACGTCTTCGTCGATAAGGCCGCCCAGAACAATGGTTTCGCCATCGTCCGCCATGACGGTTGTTTTCATTTCACGCTTATTAATAATAACGTCCACTGAGGTTGCGCCACTTAAACTTGAGACTTCCTGCTCAATAGTCATTTGTACGGCATCACCTTCATTAATTTGTGGCGTCACTTTCAGTTTTATGCCCACTTCAGTTCGGTCTACGGTCTGGAAAGGGTTATCGTTGTTATCACCGGTAGTTGACCCCGTAATGGTTGGCACTTCCTGACCGACCAAAAAGCTCGCTTCCTCGTTATCAACCGTAACAATACTGGGTGTTGCTAAGATGTTTGAGTTAGTATCCTGAGTCACTGCCTGAACTACCGCAGCCCAGTCATTCTGAATAGTACCGAACATCATGCCATTGACTGAACCGAGTAAATTAGCCAGCAGCGATATGTCACCGGGCTCGTCCGGCTCAGTTGTTGTTACCTCAACGCCACCGTCGGTAATACGCGTTGTTGTTGTGCCTGGCTGTTCCCTAGCCTGATAAGCCCCAGCAGCCAAGCTACCGATAGGCACTTGGCTACCATCATTATATTGCACCATACCGCCGTCTTCGCTTATCCACTGGACACCAAAGTTGACGTTATCGCCTTCCATAATTTCGACAATAATAGCCTCTACCTGCACCTGGGCACGGCGAATATCCAGGTCGTGAATGACTTTCTCCAGCGAAGCCATCATGTCCTGCTGAGCCGTTATAACAACAGAGTTCGTCGGCTCATGCGGACTAATGCTCACAGAGTCGTTATTATTGCGTCGGCGAGTTGTGTTGGTATTTGACGTTTGTTGCTCACTTTCAGCCTGTATTGAGCGACTCACGTCGTTTAAAACCTCGACCACTTCCGGCGCTTTTGCGTATTTCAAATAAAATACACGCGTATTACCTTCCGACTTTAAGTCTTGGTCAAGTTGCTTAATAAGCTTAACAACTCGAGCTCTTGCTCGCGGTTCACCACTGACAATAACCGAGTTACTGCGCTCGTCGGCAACGATTTTAGGAATCAGCAAAGGTGGTGTTCCGTCGTTATTGCTTTTTTCATACAGTGATTGCGCAATACGCACAATTTCACTGGCCGACGCATACTCGAGGTGAATCATATCAACGTCTTGGTCGCCTGCCCTGTCGACGCGCTCGATAATCTCAACCAAGCGCTGCACAGTTTCTGAGCGACCTGTCATCATAATAACGTTTGAAGGGTCGTAGCTAACCACCATGCCACCACCACTTTGATCATTAAGCTGGCGCAATAAAGGCGCTAATTCACGTACAGAAACATTTTCAACGGGAACAACACGCGTGACCATTGCATCGCCAGAGCCTCGGCTGTCAGCGTCCATAACAGGTAATGACGATGTCTTAGCGTCGCGGTCTCGAATGACTTTAAGTACGCCAGATTCCATCTCTACCACAGCAAAGCCGTAAACTTCTAAGACGTTAAGAAAGAACTGATAGTACTGCTCTTCATTCATCACGTCATAGCTACGTACATCGATTTTGCCACGCACATTTGGGTCAATAATAATGGTTTTGCCCAAGTTGCGGCCTACCACCTGAATAAATTCGTTGATGTCGGTATTTTTAAAGCTGGCCGCATATTCTTCCGCCGTTAATGGCGTACTCATTACGCTTACTGCCAACCCCAGGGCTCCAAGCCAATTTCTTAAGCCTCTTTTTGCCACTGACATATTAATTTTCCTGTTGTTCCGGTAGCTCAAACGACAGCTCCATCCGTTCACCATCGCGCTCTATTTCGATTGATACTTGTTTTTGGTTAGCCAGCTCCTCACTGGCTAACATGGCTTGTTCCATATCGGTTAAGTCGTAGCCATTGATAGCGACCGCCAAGTCGCCATTTTGAAACCCCGCTTGCTGAAAAAGTTCGGGATTTTTTGCCGCCTTTAGTCGATAACCAACAAGCGACCCTCCTTCCATAGCCGGAGAAATGCTCACATACTCCATAATGGACGACGGATCGTCCGCTATATTACTAAGCTGAGTTTCGACAAATTCCGTTCGGCTGTTCTCGGCTGGCTCATCTGTATTATTTTGTTCTGCCGTAGCCTCATCTACCGTCAGCGATAATGCCGGACGGTCTTCACCGACATCTTCCATCACTAGGGTTTCGAGTCGGCCGTTGTTGTCGAGAATAACGCGATCAGCGTATATTTCTTCAACCGTCACCCGAGAACTGCCAATGCTTTCGCCAATAATATAGGTGCGCTGTTGGCTACCCTGCTGAATAATAGCGGCAGAACGCTCTGGGTTGGAGCTTGCAGATACCCCGATAAGACGCACATTCAGTGTCGTTTTCGGCGCATTGCGCGAGTTTCTCGGCCCCTGCTTTTCTGACTGACCAAACAGGTGAAGCGCCTCGATACGGCTTATGTCGACGGAATTAGCAGACGAAGACGTTGAGTTAAACTTAGGAACAGTCGGCTGTGTGCTCTCCGGTTCATCGGGCGACAGCAATGACCAGGTAAACTCAGCAAGCAGCACCGCAACACAAAACCACAGGAATGCCGTAAGCGCGAGCATAAGTCCGCGCCAATGGGCTGAATTCGTAAAATACTGTTGAAGTCTGGCAGTCACTTTATTCTTATTCTTGTTACACTGACAAAAGAGATTCATGCATTCTAGCGCAGCCAACATGAGTCAACAATCGCTTAACACAAACTTTATAACGAAATGATTGCGGTTTTATGACAAAGAAGCAAAAGAGTACAACATCTGACACCGGTGTTCGCCTGGATAAATGGCTCTGGGCGGCACGTTTTTATAAAACCCGGGCACTTGCCAGAGAAATGGTTCAGTCGGGTAAAGTACACTACGACGGCCAACGCAGTAAACCCTCTAAAGTCGTTCAGGTCGGTGCCATTATTAAGTTACGTCAGGGGTTCGATAGTAAGGAAGTCGAAGTACTGGAGTTAAGTGAGCAGCGGCGCGGCGCGCCCGAAGCGCAGCTTTTGTATCGAGAGACAGAAGAAAGTCTGGCAAAACGCGAAGAAAACGCTGAAGCAAGAAAGCTTAATGCATTGTATAATCCACACCCTGACGGACGCCCGGATAAAAAGCAGCGACGTCAGCTAATTCGCTTTAAAAAGGAGTGACCATGGAGTACCCAACGGATCAATTATCACGGTATACATTTAACGACCATGACGTGCGTGGTGAGCTTGTCCAGCTAACCAGTAGCTATCAAACGTTAATCCGTGGTCATGACTACCCTGCTCCTGTTCAGGAAGTGTTAGGACATATGATGGCCGCTGTTTCATTGCTGACTGCGACATTGAAATTTGAAGGACATATCGCCGTTCAGTTACAAGGCGACGGCCCTCTGAACTTTGTTGCTGTCAACGGTAACCACAAGCAAGAGCTTCGCGGCATAGCTCGTTTACGAGCTGAGTTAAGCGATACAGATTTGCGTTCGATGATTGGTAAAGGTCAATTAATTATCACATTAACGCCTGAAAGCGGGGAACGGTATCAGGGTGTTGTCAGTGGAGACGCCGACTCCATTGCTGAAATGCTTGAAAACTACTTTGAGCAGTCAGAGCAATTACACACGAAGGTTTGGCTGCATGCTGACGGTGAACACGCAGCGGGAATGTTATTGCAACGGCTACCGTCTTCCGGTCAAGACCTAACAGGCTTTGAACATTTGGCCACACTGACAGACACTATTACCGCCAAAGAGCTCTACACTGTGCCGGCAGAAGAGCTACTGCACCGTTTATATCATGAAGAAACCGTGCATTTATATCCAAGCCAACCTGTCAGTTTTGTCTGTGGTTGCTCTCGCGACAAGACGCTGAATGCATTAGCGTCAGTTAAACCTGAAGAGTTGAAAGAGATACTGGATAGAGACGGCGAAATCGTCATGACTTGTGACTATTGCCTGACAGAGTATGTTTTTAAACCTTCTGACTTTAACTAAGCTTATTACCTGACGCAAAAAAGCCCGATATTTATCGATATCGGGCTTTTTATTTTCTGTTTACTTCTTCTTTTTCAAAAACTTCATTAGACGCTTTCGCTTGCGCTGCTGCGACAGCGTTAATTGGTTTTTCTTGCCGGCAAATGGGTTTTTCGGCTCTTTGAATTCAATTTTTATTGGTGTGCCCATAATACCTAATGCTTTTCTAAAGTAGTTCATTAGGTAGCGTTTATAAGAGCCTGGTAAGTCAGTCACCTGGTTGCCGTGAATAACAACTCTTGGTGGGTTATAGCCACCAGCGTGTGCGTATTTTAGCTTCACTCGACGCCCACCCACTAATGGGGGCTGATGCTCTTCTTGTGCCATTTCCATTATTTTTGTCAGCTTAGAGGTACCTATACGCTGAGTTGCGCTCGTATAAGCTTCTTCCACCGACTCAAATAAATGGCCAACACCCGTTCCGTGTAGCGCAGAAATGAAATGCAAGCGCGCAAAATCAACAAAACCTAAGCGACGATCAAGCTCACGCTTTATTTCTTCTTTATGGTCAGTTTCTAAGCCGTCCCACTTATTCACTGCAATAACGATAGAGCGACCCGCATTAAGCGCGAACCCAATTAGGTTCAAGTCTTGATCCGTAATGGTTTCTCTCGCATCGATGACAATAAGCACCACGTTAGCGTCTTCAATTGCCTGTAGGGTTTTAACCACAGAGAACTTCTCAATGGCTTCTCCAATACGACCCCGCCGACGAACGCCTGCAGTATCAATTAAAATGTACTCGCGATCATCACGCTGCATCGGAATATAGACTGAGTCTCGGGTAGTGCCTGGCATATCGTAAACGACAACCCGCTCCTCACCCAGAATTCGGTTAGTCAGCGTTGATTTACCCACGTTAGGTCGACCTACAATCGCCAACTTAAGTGGCAAGGCCTCATAATCGATTTCATCGTGTTCGAGATCTTCAGAGTCCTCTTTCGTCGATGCAATAACATCGGGGTAATCATCGGCCAACGGCTTAAAGCAGGTTGTTAGCAATTGCTCAACACCACGCCCATGAGCAGCGGCTATACCGTATAGCTCACCCAGGGAAAGAGAATAGAAGTCTGCCATTGCGGAAGTGGCATCAATGCCATCAATTTTATTACAGACTAAATAAACTTTTTTGTCTTGTTTGCGCAGATGAGTCGCTATGGCTTGATCACCAACTGTGACACCGTCACGTGCATCCACCATAAACAAAACGACATCGGCCTCTTCGACAGCCAGCAGTGATTGCTTCGCCATCTCTTCATCGATACCCTCTTCATCGCCATGGATACCGCCGGTATCAACAACGATGAATTGATAGCCGTCGTAGTTTGCTTGTCCGTATTTTCTGTCTCGGGTTAACCCGGGAAAGTCCGCTACCAACGCATCGCGAGTGCGTGTTAACCGATTAAACAAGGTGGATTTCCCAACATTCGGGCGCCCCACGAGCGCAACAACTGGTAGCATTATCTATTAATTTCCTGAGTTTATATCGAGGGCGATTATCTCGCCATCGCGTGTTTGTACATAAGCAACGTTGTCACTTACCACAGGCGCTGCATAAACGCCGTCACCACCAACATGGTAACGCCCATTTATCTCACCTGAGTCGTCATTCAACCAATGTAAGTAACCTTCGAAGTCACCGACCAGTATATGGCCACGGTGTCTTGCCGGAGCTGACAATTCACGACCAAACAAGCGTGTATTACTCCAACGCTCAATACCACCGTTTTGGTCAAGTGCGTAAATATGGCTATTTACGTCCGTTAAAAAGATTCGACCTGCTGTTACCAACATGTTTTCGAACGACTTATAATCGCGCTTCCAGCGGACTTCGCCACTCATTAACTCAAGCGCGACCAATTCGCCGTTATAAGCAACCATATACAGAGTGGTTCCTTGTGAAGCTGGCGCAGCGTCAACGTCGGCTAAACGCTCAAGCTCTGTACCACCACTGGCTTCACCAATCGTTTGAGTCCAGGCTTGCTGACCACTTTCAGAAATAAGCACCATGCCATTACCGTTACTGTCGCCAACAATGACACCACCACTAATAATTGCCGGAGCTGAAGCACCTCGAACCGACAACATTGGTGTTTGGTACTCATACTCCCACTGCTGTTCGCCCGTTGAAGCATCAAGGCTAATGACTTTACCGCCACCCGTGTGAACAACGACTCGACCTTCACCGACGGCCGGGTCAGACATTACTTCGTTACCCACTTCGGTATGCCAAACCAGCTCACCGGTTTCCGCATCTAACGCAATGACATCACCATTTTCCGTGCCCAGAAAAACAGTGTCGTACTGCGCAACTAAGCCACCTGAAATTCTTGCGGGAAATGGGCTGGCGAACAGGCCGTCAAACCAACCTTCATCACGAGCTTCATCAAAGGTGATGAGGTTGCGTAAGTCAATTTGCCAAACTTTATCGCCATTGGTCTTGTCCATTGCACGAACAATACCTGCGCGGTCAGCGGCGTACACATTGCCGTATTCAACAACAGGGTTTAACCGAGAGAAATATTCACCAATACCGCTGCCGACTGACTCGCTCCAAAGTACCTTTGGAGTGACTTCAGCATTAATCGGCTGCAAGGTCGCAAACTTTGGCTCTTCGTCTGAGCTAGAGCAACCAACAGCAATGAGCGCTGCTGATAATAACGCGACACTTTTTACCAGAGATTTAATAGACTGCATTATGATTTAGCCAAACTGTTGATTTTCATTTGCAGCGCAGGAGTCAGAGACTCATCCGCTTCTAAAGCGCGCTGATAGGCTGCACGAGCATCTTCGTTCTGACCTTTATCGGCCAATATGTCACCTTCAATTTCAGCTGCGTACCCTTGGTAAGCCTCGGGATAGGAGCCACGAACCAATTCAAGTGCGGTATCCGCCTGATCCTGAGCAACTAGAACACGCGCCAAGCGAATGCTCGCCAAGGCTTTAATATTGTTGTCTTCAGCGTTATCTACCACCAGCTGCAGTGACGTTACTGCCGTTGCAAGATCGTCTTTACTGACGGCTTCTTTCGCCAACTGCAGAGCCACTAAATGAGCATAGGTATTGTCAGAGTTGTCCGATACGAAGCTCTGAGCTTCTACCACCGCATTTTCGCTACCTTCAGACAACGCTGTGGTTAATTGTTCATACTTTGCTGAAGCGAGTTGCTGTTGTTCCATGGTGTGCTGATCGTAAAAACGCCAGCCATAAAACAAACCAAAACCAATGACCGCACCGGCAACAATGCCCTTGCCGTGCTCTTTCCAAAACTCTTTAATTCGTTCGACTTGTTGTTCTTCTGTATCCACCAGACTACCCTCTTGTCAGTGGCTGCAAACGTTCTACAAGCGCTTGCCAGCTCAAGGTTTCTTGCTGCTCATCAGTACGCAACGGTTTAACCGTTACTTGCTGTTGAGCGATTTCATCCGCACCAATAATCAAGGCGACTTCAGCACCCGATTTATCCGCTTTCTTCATTTGCTTTTTCATTGCGCCACCGCCGCAATGCGTCACCAGCCTCAAGTCCGGTAACTCGTTTCTCAGCTGTTCGGCAATACGTGGTGCATTAAGTTCCGCCTCTTCACCTAAAGGCATTAAGTAAGCATCTACGGTGCGGCGTGGCGTGAGCTTATTTTGCTCCTGAAGCAATAGCACCAGACGCTCCATACCCATAGCAAAACCAACTGCAGGCGTTGCCTTACCGCCTAGCTGTTCAACCAACCCGTCGTAACGGCCACCTGCACATACCGTACCCTGAGCGCCCAACGCTGTTGTCACCCATTCAAATACAGTTCGGTTGTAATAATCAAGCCCACGCACCAAACGCTCGTTTAAAGTGAACTTAACGCCCGCATTCTCTAACCGCATTGTCAGCTGTTTGAAGTGCTCCCGAGACTCGTCATCCCAGTAGTCAGACAACTTAGGTGCATTCTCAAGAAGCTTTTGTGTATTTGCGTCTTTACTATCAAGTATGCGTAATGGGTTTGTTTCCAGGCGGCGCTGGCTGTCTTCGTCCAACTCGCTTGCATAGTCACTTAAATAACTCCTCAACGCATCGCGATAATTCGCGCGTGCCTCGTTAGAGCCTAATGAGTTAAGTTGCAACTCTACCTGGTCAGCTATACCAAAAGCTTGCCACAAGCGTGCCGACAGCAAAATAACCTCGGCGTCGGCGTCAGCGCTATCAATGCCAAAAGTTTCGATACCAAACTGATGAAACTGACGATAACGACCTTTTTGTGGGCGTTCGTAGCGGAACATCGGTCCCATATACCAAAGGCGCTGTATTTGGTTATACAACAAACCGTGCTGATTACCAGCGCGGACGCAACTTGCTGTACCTTCCGGTCGCAACGTCACGCTCTCGCCGTTTCTGTCATCAAAGGTATACATTTCTTTTTCGACGATATCCGTTACTTCGCCGATAGAACGTTTGAAAAGCTGAGTGCTTTCCAGCACAGGCATACGGATTTCGCTATAGCCATAGCTGGCTGCGACATTGCGGATAATTGACTCAACTTGCTGCCAGGCTGGACTTTGATCGGGCAGCAAATCGTTCATGCCACGAATTGCTTGTATTGTATTCGCCACGGAACCTTCTCGTTTTGGTTATCGCTACAAAAATAAGCGGCTATTATAAGGATTTTCGGGGTGCGGGTAAAATTAACCGTTAATTTCTTTTACGTCGATTTTATTAGCTTCTGCCGCTTTCACTTGCGCTCTAATTTGCGCTTCCAGCTCATCAACCAAATTCGAGTTGTCTAACCGCTGCTTTTGACGTTGACCGTCGATATACAGGCCGCTTTTATTCTTGGCGCCAGCTAAACCCACTTTAGAAACTAAAGCCTCACCTGGACCATTTACAACACAGCCAATAACCGACACGTCCATTGGGGTCGTAATATCTTCGAGACGTTGCTCTAACTGATTCACGGTATCAATAACATCGAATTCCTGACGCGAGCAGCTGGGGCAGGCAATAAAGTTAATTCCGCGCGAACGAATGCGCAGAGACTTAAGAATGTCAAAGCCCACTTTAATTTCTTCGACCGGGTCTGCAGCAAGTGAGACTCTTAATGTGTCACCAATACCCTCGGCTAATAGCATGCCTAAACCAACGGCAGACTTAACGGAGCCACTACGTTTGCCGCCCGCTTCAGTGATGCCCAAATGCAATGGCTGATCAATTTTCTTCGCCAGCAGTCGGTATGACTCTACGGCTAAGAAAACATCAGATGCTTTGACACTCACTTTAAAATCGTGAAAGTCGAGTCTGTCGAGAATATCGACGTGTCTCATCGCCGACTCAACTAAAGCCTCCGCGGTTGGCTCACCATACTTTTCCTGTATGTCTTTTTCTAACGAGCCACCATTAACACCAATTCGGATAGGAATATTTTTTTCTCGAGCCGCATCAACTACCGCACGAATGCGATCTTCTTTGCCAATATTACCTGGATTAATTCGTAGACAATCGGCACCGTACTCCGCAACTTTCAGCGCTATACGGTAATCAAAGTGAATATCCGTAACCAGCGGCACGGAACTACGCTGTTTTATTTCTCTGAATGCTTCAGCAGCGTCCATGGTTGGTACAGAAACCCGAACAATATCAGCGCCGGCGCTCGCTAAAGCTTCTATTTGCGCAACCGTCGCATCAACATCGGTTGTTTCCGTGTTCGTCATAGATTGCACGGCAATCGGCGCGCCATCACCAATAGGTACATTACCTACGTATAAACGGCGTGAAGGACGGCGCTTAATTGGACTTTCGTGCATCATATTACTTACTTAACCTCTACAACTATTCAGGTTCTATTATTTTAGTCGTTACTCTGACATTGGCACAGTAAATCGTGCAACTCGTTCACGACGGAATTGGCTCATATCAATTTCATTACCGTCAAAGGTAATGACTGCCGCTTCTGGTTTGCACATTGTAATCGAAAACGGAGGCTCACCCGGAACCGCCATTGTATAACCAGCAGCTTTTACACCAACGGCCTGAGTTTCACCCTCTGCATCATCGACTTTCACCCAACATTCCTGGCTGAATTCGAAGACTAAACGACTGACAACAGCGTCCTCAGCAACCGCCTCTTGAGCAGGCGCTTCTTCCGCTGTCGGAGCGGCGTCAGTTACTTCGCTTGCTGGCTCTGTACTCTCTTCCGAAGCGTCTTCTGTCTGCGCAACTGAAGACTCTACCGTTGTTTCAGAAGCACTTTGCTCAGAGTTTTGTTCATTGTTTTCTTCTGCACTACTCTGTTCAGGACTCTGCTCAGAATTGCTCGACGCAAAGTTTGACTCGTTTATCGAGATATTTGTATCCGCTGACGATACGTCTGACTCTAGCACCGCCTCTTCAGTATTTGGCTCTATTTCTGGTTGTCTTGGCTCGGAGTCTATTTCAACTGCACTAACGTCAGCTTCATTATTACTTTGTGTTGCACTTTCAACGGTTGATGACTGTGCTGGCTCATCTGAACTCATACCTGAGTCCTGCCACCACCAAATCACTAAACCTACGACAATAATAATGACAGCGTAGGTAATCAGCATTAAACGGTTATCGCTCTCTTGGTGCTTCTTGCGACGCGAAAAGCTCTGCATTTGTGTGCTTTGGACTTCCTGATAACCTTTTGCTTTATAAGCAGCAAACAGCTTCTCTTCATCAACGTCCAAAAGCTTAGCGTATGCACGCAAATAACCTTTTATGAAGGTAGGAGTAGAAAACGTTTCGTAATCATCCGCTTCCAAAAGCTCGATGATCTGTTTTCGCAAGCGCAGCTCATCAGCAACTTCTCGCTGACTCAGCCCTTTAGCCTCGCGCGCTTTTCTTAGAATTTCACCTGGTCCCTGAACTGGCTGTTGTTTTGTTTCTTGTGCCGCGTCAGAGTCCGTTGAATTATTCTCTTTATTTGGTTCGTTTTCAGCAGTCATGATTGTTAGGGTGTTCCCTGTTAAGGCTGACTTGCGTAGTGGCCTTTGTTCTTTTCACACCGAGCCCTGTTTTGTTGGCTCTTTGTCTGAAAGGGATACTGAGTATCAAGTCTTACTTTATCGAAATACCCGAGCGCTTTTTCCCATTCTCCAGCCATACACAATGCAACCGCATAGTTGTTATACAATGCACCGCTCATAGGTTGCCATGATAATGCCTGTTGGTAAAGTGACAAAGCAGAATCTGTCTCATTTGCCGCTAAATGCCACTGCGCCAGCGCAAATAAGGCATTTAACGAACGGGGATTACGTTTCATTGCTGCTTGCAAGTGCGGTTTCGCGAGCTCGAGTCTACCCTTGTTTAGGTAAGCTACACCAAGCTGTAACCGTACGTCTTTACTTACAGGCAATGGGTCATTGGAACTGGCGGTACAACCCATCAACGCCAGTGCTATCAATAGCAAAGCGGCTCGCATTATCACACTCCTTGTGGTTGCGATTCAGTGTTTTTACGAAGTCTTTACGGCAATAGCGTCGCCGCCGCGCTGCATTTGCTGACGCTTAAGAATACGTTTAGTGCGGTCTATGACATCACCAACTAGCTGACCGCAGGCGGCGTCAATGTCGTCACCACGCGTTTTACGAACCATAACGGTAAAGCCGTATTCCATAAGCACTTTAGCAAAGCGGTCAATACGCGAATTGCTTGAACGCCCGTAATCTGACCCCGGGAACGGATTAAACGGAATTAAGTTTATTTTACTCGGGGTATCTTTTAGTGTTTTTGCCAGCTCATGTGCTTGATCTGTTGAGTCATTCACATGGTCCAGCATGACGTATTCAACCGTGACTTTATGTTGAGCTTTAGACTGTTCAACATAGCGTCGGCTGGACGCCAGAAATTCTTCAATATCGTATTTTTTATTGATGGGTACTATTTCATTACGCAGCTCGTCGTTTGGTGCGTGCAGAGAAATAGCCAACATCACATCAATGCGTTCGCGCAGTTTTTCAAGCGCAGGAACCACACCCGATGTACTTAACGTCACACGGCGCTTTGACAGGCCAAAACCAAAGTCATCCAGCATTAACTCCATTGCCGGAACCACATTGTTTAAGTTCAGCAGAGGTTCACCCATGCCCATCATGACAACGTTAGTAACAGGTTTAATACCCGTTTTACCGTAAGCACCCAGTAACTGGTTTACTCGCCATACCTGGCCAATAATTTCCGCAACCGTTAGGTTACGGTTAAAACCTTGTGCGCCGGTAGAGCAGAAAGTGCACTCAAGAGCACAGCCTACCTGAGAGGACACACAAAGAGTTGCGCGATCGCGCTCCGGAATCCAGACCGTTTCCACGTCCTGGCCGTCAAACAACGTCATTGCAAACTTGATGGTGCCGTCTGATGACTGCTGTTGTTCACGAATTTCCGGTGCGCGTATCTCGGCAACTTGCTTGAGCTTTTCACGCAATTTCTTGTTGAGGTTCGACATATCGTCGAAGTCATCAACACAAAAATGATACAACCATTTCATAACCTGATCGGCACGAAATGGCTTCTCTCCCATCTCGCGGAAGAACTCTCTCATTCCTTCGCGATTCAGGTCGAGTAAATTCACTTTTTTATCAATTGCGTTGGTCATAAAGCTCCGTTCTTAGCGTGTACGTGGGCAGATTTCTTCGTCGCTGAAGAAGTATGCGATTTCGCGCGCAGCTGTTTCAGTTGCGTCTGAACCGTGTACCGCATTTTCGTCGATAGTTTCAGCATAGTCGGCACGCAGGGTTCCTGCCAGTGCTTCAGCTGGGTTTGTTGCGCCCATGATTTCACGGTTTTTCAATACTGCATTTTCGCCTTCAAGTACTTGAACAACGATAGGGCCAGATGTCATGAACTCAACCAAAGCGCCAAAGAAAGGGCGTTCTTTATGTTCAGCATAGAAGCCTTCTGCTTGTTCTTTGCTTAAGTGCATCATTTTTGATGCAACAATGCGAAGACCAGCAGACTCAAAACGGTTGTAGATAGCGCCGATAAGGTTTTTAGCAACCGCATCAGGCTTGATGATTGATAAAGTGCGCTCTAAAGCCATGTGTATTCACTCCAATAAAGATAGGAAAAATTAGTCGCGCGGATTATACGTGAGAATGCGTTTGAGATCGAATCCATAATGATTGTTTTTTCGTTCATTCTGATTTAGCATGACAAAACAAATTAGCCATATAGACGTCTATTTAACTTTCAAATAGACAAAGAGGAGTAAATCATGGCAGCGAACAAAACTGAGCAAGCAACTCTCGGCGGCGGGTGTTTCTGGTGCGTGGAATCCGCTTTCTTACAAGTAAAAGGGATTGAATCGGTGAAATCCGGTTACACCGGCGGTCACACTGAAAACCCAACCTATGAGCAAGTTTGTACCGGTGACACGGGTCATGCCGAAGTCGCGCAACTCACCTATGATCCTGAGCAAATCTCTTACCGTCAAATCTTAGAAATCTTTTTTACGCTGCACGACCCGACACAGGTGAACCGTCAAGGTAACGACGTTGGCACTCAATACCGTACGTCAATTTTTTACCACGACGAAGCACAAAAGCAGGAAGCCGAAAGCATTATTGCGGAGTTAGAAAACGATGGTGCCTTCGCTGACCCAATAGTCACCGAAGTGACCAAGCTGGATACCTTTTACCCAGCCGAGGACTATCACGAAAACTACTATGCAAGAAATCCGGAAAATCCGTATTGCCAAGCGGTTATTTCACCGAAACTGGCGAAGTTCCGGAAAACGTTTTCAGGATTATTAAAAGACTAACGCTGCGCCAGGGTCTTATAGGTCGTCAAAATGTGTTCAACCGCATGCTCAATATCAGCTGCGGTTGTGCTACGGCCAAAACTGAAACGCAGTGAAGCATGAGCCAACTCATCGCTGACACCAATAGCCCGCAGAACATACGAAGGTTCAACACTGGCCGAGGTGCACGCCGAGCCTGAGGATACAGCCACGTCTTTAAGCGACATGAGCAGCAACTCGCCTTCAACATTAGCGAATTGTAAGTTCACAATATGAGGTACTCGTTGCGTGTCGCTGCCATTAAGCTTAATGCCCTCTTCCGCCAGTAACGGCGACAAAAACTGCTGACGCAAACTTTCAAAATGTTCAATATCGGTACCGAGCTTTTCAGCCGCAAGCTCTGCCGCCACACCCATACCTACAATTTGGTGCGTTGCCAAAGTGCCTGAGCGCATTCCCCGCTCGTGACCACCACCGTGCATTTGTGCGGCAATACGAACGCGCGGCTGGCGACGTACATACAACGCGCCAATGCCTTTCGGACCATACATTTTATGCGCAGAAATCGACATTAAGTCGACCGGTGCGCTGGACATATCAATAGGTAACTTACCGGCGGCTTGCGCTGCATCAACATGAAACAAGGTACCGTTCTCACGACAAACGGAGCCAATAGCGTTTATATCCTGAATAACACCAATCTCGTTATTGACCCACATAACACTGGCCAGAATAGTGTCTTCGCGCAGTGCCGAACGAAGCTCATCCAAGTCGATAAGACCGTCTTCTTTAACGTCTAAATAAGTGACTTCGAAGCCTTCTTTTTCAAGCTGTGCACAAGGGTCAAGCACGGCTTTGTGTTCAGTTTTCACCGAAACAATGTGCTTACCTTTGTCGGCATGAAAATGCGCAACACCTTTCAAAGCCAGGTTATCCGACTCGGTTGCGCCAGAGGTAAAAACAATTTCGCGAGCATCGGCATGAATTAAGTCGGCGACTTGGTGCCGTGCAATATCGACAAGCTCTTCCGCTTGCCAGCCATATTTATGAGAACGCGAGGCAGGGTTTCCAAACACCCCGTCCATGGTTAAGCAAGTTGCCATTTTTTCTGCCGCTTCAGGCGCTACTGGCGTAGTGGCGGCATAATCCATGTAGATGGGTTGTTTAGGCACGAAGGTCCTCCTGGTAAGTGCCGTTACAGTTGGCAGTTAACTTTTATGTCTTCGTCCGATGCATGGCGTAAATGCTGGCGTTGCATAACGTCGCCTACATCTGAGTTTTTCATTAGCTCAGCAAGGGTAATTCCGTCTAAAAAGTCAGAAATTCGATCGCTCAAACCTTCCCACAATGAGTGCGTCAGACAACGCTCGCCACCTTGGCAGTTGGCTTTACCCTGGCATCGCGTTGCATCAATTGACTCATCGACCGCATGAATAACCGAACCCACCGATATGTCACCCGGCTCACGTCCCAGTCGGTAACCACCGCCAGGACCCCGAACACTGTCAACCAAACCGTGTTTACGCAAACGTGCAAACAATTGCTCTAAATACGACAAGGAAATGCCCTGACGTTCTGAAATATCCGCCAGTGGAATGGGGCCTTTTGCTGAAAACAAAGCCACATCAAGCATTGCGGTTACCGCGTATCGGCCTTTTGATGTCAGACGCATAGCAATTTCCTCGGGAAGTGTTAATCGTAAGTTGAAATTCTACATTCCCGACTATTTTAGTCAAGTATTGTCAATAGATTTATCCACAGAGGCTAACATTCCACGCAAAATATTGATCTCGCTCTCTTCCGGTCGCGCCCGATTATAAAGGCGTCGCAATTTGGTCATAACCTGCCCCGGATGCTTCGGATTAATAAAGCCGGTATTCGTCAGTGTCGCTTCTAAATGTTCATAGAAACGCTCTAAGTCATCAACACGCGGATAATCAGGAATGTCGGCTTCCACTTTTTCACCCGCTTCCAACCACTGCATACGAACTTCGTAACACACTGACTGAACGGCCATTGCCAAGTTTAGAGAGCCATATTCGGGGTTTGTCGGAATATGTAAATGAAAGTGACTTTGTTGCAGCTCTTCGTTTGTTAAACCACTACTTTCACGACCAAACACCAACGCAACTTTATGCTGAGTAGACTCTTGCAATACTTTTGCAGCCGACTCACGAGGGTCGAGCAACGGCCAGTCTAGCGTTCGGTTCCGTGCACTTGTCGCAACCACGAGTCCACAGTCTGAAATTGCGTCGTGCAAGTTATCAACAATAGTCGCGTTAGCCAGAATATCCGTTGCACCGGCGGCTAATGCCGATGCATGGCTGTCCGGTTCCTGCACAGGATCAACCAAGGCTAAGTCGGAGAGCCCCATGGTTTTCATAGCACGGGCGACTGACCCGATATTCCCGGTATGAGAGGTGTTCACCAACACAATGCGTATATTGTCGAGCATGAGTATTTCCTTTGCTTTGCGCGTTAACTTCTCGGCTTATTCTGCGAGGTTGTCGAAAAGTTTGGCATGATACCCCAACACTGGTATGATCCGCGACCGAAAATTGTTCTTTTACAGCACAGGTAATTGGTATGCATCCGATGTTAAATATTGCGGTGCGCGCAGCGCGTGCGGCCGGCAAAATTTTAGTTAAAAATTTCGATCAGGGACACCCCGTAGAAGCTGAGTCAAAAGGCTTAAACGACTGGGTAACTGACATGGATAAAGCCGCTGAACAGGCTATTATCAACACAATTAAGAAGTCTTACCCCGATCACGGCATTATTGCAGAGGAAAGCGGTACTCAGGCTGGTAAAGAAAACGACTTCCAGTGGGTAATTGACCCGCTAGACGGCACGACCAATTACATGCGCGGTATTCCCCACTATTGTATTTCTATTGCATTGCTTCACAAAGGTTCTGTTCAACAGGCCGTTGTGTATGATCCTATGCGTGAAGAGCTTTTCACCGCTTCACGCGGTGCAGGCGCACAGTTGAATGGTCGCCGTTTGCGTATTTCTCCGAAAGTTGAGTTGAAAGGCGCCATTTTATCAACGGGCTTCCCGTTCAAAATGAAAAGTCGATTGCCTGAATACCTGGAAATGTTTAATAAGTTATTTGAGCACTGTGCGGATGTACGCAGAGCCGGTGCAGCGGCACTGGACTTAGCCTACGTTGCAGCCGGACGTCACGACGCATTCTGGGAAATGGGCTTAAAACCCTGGGATATACTCGCTGGCGAATTACTGGTTCGCGAAGCCGGAGGTATTGTTAGTGACTTCCAGGGCGGCCATAACTATGTACAGTCAGGCAACATTGCCGCGGGTGCCCCTAAAGCCCTCAAGCAAATGCTCGCAAAAATTCGCTAAAGCAAAAACGCCGCTTGAAATGAATCAAGCGGCGTTTCTTTTTAGAGTTCGATTTCTTCTAAGTCGAGGTCTAGCGAGTAGTCCATTTCGGAGAGTTCTTCCCGCAGCCGATACTTTTCTTTCAGCTGCTCTATTTCGCGCCATTTACGTTTCGCAGCGCGACCCTTGCCAGACTTGTCATTTACCTTTTGCAGTTCTTCTGAATGATCCATGGTAAGACCTCCTGCTTTTTATACGACTTTATTCTTATGTTTTTTGCGATGGTGTTAGCGCACTTGTTAACAAAAACACCACAACTCATAAGTACCACACACTTTGATACTTTAAAAGTCTTTTGTTGCAGTTTTGTTAATTAAAAATGGCAAAGCTGTGAAGAATTAGGTGATGAGATCTACCTGCGGATAGTTGGTTTTAAAGAACTCTCGCACCGAATCTAGCTGTTGGATGGGAAAGACATAATGGTGGCTAATTTGATAGTTAAAAGGAAAGCTCAGAATAGCCAAGCTTTTATTGTACTCACCAACCGCTACGCGCTTTAACTTAGTTGAAGGTACCTGCTCAAGGCCGACCCGAAGCTTATCACCTTGAGCATCGAGCAGTGCCATAATATTTTTCACCTCACTTCTGTTATGAGACCGAGAAAAGGCATCAGGAGTGATATAGAACGCAAACAAAACCATTAACGCGCCATACAGCTGCCCCCAAAGACTTAGATCGAAATAAAAAAGAGTCACATACGGAGCAAAAACCAAAACAAACCTCATCCATTTAGGAACTTTTATTAAGTGTTCACTCAGTTTCTCTTTAAGGCTTTGGTCGTTATTCATTGTACTCATTCATCAAAAGTCATTTATTGGTGGACAGCTCGAACCACTAAATTAGCGGGTAGAACCTTAATTTTAAACCGCTTTTAGCTGGGTGAACAAGGATTTGTCTCATTTACTTACAAATTCATAACTTTATAAATTGACTACTGACGACGCTTTTTATTTACTAAAGCTAAAAGTACCAAGGAGAAATAAAAATGAACCAAGAACGGTCTTTAGAAGTTCAACGAGAAGAGTTTAAGCAGCGACGTTTGCTGGCAACCCCTCTGTCAGGACTTATTGCCTGGTGTATTATTGCTGCCAGTTCCTTATTTCTGGAACCATTCCCCCTGTCACTCGTTACCTTCATAGCAACGGGCTCTATTGTCTATTTAGCACTTTTCTTATCTAAATTTACAGGCGAAAACATGCTGGATAAGAGTAAGCCGAAGAACACTTTCGACAAACTCTTTATGCTAACCGTGCTTATGTCAGCATCGGTATACTCCATCGCTATTCCCTTTTTCCTTGAAGACTATACGTCCCTACCCTTAGCTATTGGCGTTTTAACTGGCCTCATGTGGATCCCAATTTCATGGATAATCCAGCATTGGATTGGTATTGCTCATGGATTAGCCCGCACAATACTTGTCGTTGCAGCATGGTATGCCTTTCCTGAGCATCGTTTTTTGGCTGTTTCTCTGGTTATTGTCGCGCTTTATGTTTTCGCTATTACCGTGTTGGAAATCAGATGGCGCAAGCTCAAACGGGAATCTAGTTAGACTTTTGTTTCAAGCAGGCTAATTCTTGAGCCACCTTATTTAAATTTGACGGTAACCGCTTCGGCTTATAGTTAAGGATATACTCGACCAACCCTTTACGTTCAAGAACGGGCACGCTTGGAGGTGAAGACAACTTAACCCGAACGCTGCGGTGTGAAAAAAACACGACACCCTCTATCCAGGTTGATGCACGATTTTTCTTCAAGTGCTCAGCTAAAACATGAACCTGTTTTTTTAGCTGTTTTATTGGATTGCGAACTTTAGCGGTATAACGACCACCTTTGCGCCCTACTTTATGAGCTATCCAATTAGGAGACTGCTCATCTCCCGTTACTTTTGAGTTGTTGTTTTTCACTTCCACAACAAACACACCGTTAGGACCCACCACAATCAAATCCAGCTCAGTAAAGCCGCGTTTGGCTCGTGGATTAGGCACATCAATTTGGTTAAACAAAACATAGCTATCGGGGAGTTTTTCTAACAGCTTCAGTGTTTTTAGTTCGCCCTTTGCACCCGAACGCTTAGTGGATGCGGCTCCTACAATACTGAACAGATAAATTAACCCAACAATCCACCAGAATTTTGGCAAGTTATACATTAAAAAGCCCGCAATAGGCGCGCCAATAATAGCGATCCAAATGCGGGCTTTATTCACTTCCTGAGAAAGACGATTTTTGGTTATGTACTGCGTGTCGGCCATGACAAATTGACTGCTTCCCTTGTTACTGATGGCCCTATTAAACCACCAAAGCAGCCAATCGTCAGCTTTAATTCTTACTATCCGCTGGCTCCTTAAGGAGAATAAAATGTTCAATCAGCCTAATCATTAACTCTTTTTGGTTCGGTAAGCTCTCAGCTACTAATAGTGCCAGAGCTACAAGTGTGTTGTCGTTAATCAACCAGTCAACAGGTTTAGCCAACAAGTGTTGATTAAGGCGTAGGTACCACAAGAATAGAAACGAACCGGAGCGTTTATTGCCGTCGGCCAACGGGTGGTTTTTTACAATAAAGTAGAGTAAATGGGCTGCTCGACTTGCTATATTGGGATAAAACAACTCATCGGCAAAGCCTTGTTCTATCGTCGCTAATGCCGAGGAAAGACCATTACCACGGACCTGTCCGAATAGTTCAGTAGCTTCCCCTTTAGCGATAAGTGTTTTTCTAAGTTGTTGAATAGCATTGATTGCATTTTCAGGGTCTAACACCTGCATGCCATTTTGCCTAGCGCCAACTTCTGCTAAAACTTGTTCATCATACCCCTGCAGCAGTGACCAGGAACGAGCGTAGTCACTGATAACCTGCGCAACGGCTTCACCTTCCTCAGATACTAAACCTTGATTGCTAAGAGTACGGCTGAGTAAGCTTAGAGCTTGCTCAAATTCAATGCCTCGTTCTTGGAGCCGGAGTTGGTTTAGAGTGTAGCCTTCAACCAGGTGCTCTTTTAATATCCGCGTCGCCCATTGGCGGAACTGTGTCGCGCGTTTAGAGCTCACGCGGTAACCCACAGAAATAATGGCATCAAGGTTGTAATGTTTTACGCGACGGCGAACTTGTCGTTTGCCTTCTTGCCGAACTACCGAGAAATCCTCGGTAGTTGCCATTGCTTCCAATTCACCTTCCCTATAAATATTCTTCAGGTGCAAACCTATGTTATCGGTCGAGGTATCGAATAGTAATGACATCTGAGTCTGGTTCAGCCACACCGTATCCTGTTCCAAAGCCACTTCCAATTGCGCTTGCCCATCCTGGCTTTCAAATATCTGAACTTGCGTATTTTTCATGTTTTACCCCTCATCCCTGAGTATCCTGCTCTCAAATAAATGCCCTAGCATAGTCAGGATTTCTGGTTTTAGCCATACTGGTTTTATAAAACCATCAAAGCAGTCAATTACCAGCCAGCCGTGCAACTCCCGGAATACGGCATAGCAAACAACAAATAGAGCAGCCAGTGAGAAGCCTTTATCAGTCAATTGAACACTGCGCGCAGCGCTCTTTACCTGTTAGTAGTTTGGAAATACGGTTGCGGTTACGTGCGACAAATAAATAGGCTTTATCCGCAAACCAGCTGATAACCGGCCAGCGCAAAGGGGCAATCATCCAGCCTTTACCTACTAACGACCAAGCCGCGTGGGTAACATCTAAGCCATAGATCATTTCACCGGAGCTGACTTGCCCGTGTAAATACTGGTTAGCCTTAGTAACGTTAACTTGAGGGTACCGCCGGTTAAAGTCCGGCTCATTAATATTTTCGAACGTTATTTGTCGTTTCTCATCAAGCTTTCTTAAATGTCTCATTTCCTTTACGCACAATGGGCATCCGCCATCAAAGAAAATAATAAGTTTCGAACTGTGCTCTGACATTAGGACCACCTTTTGCAAACTTCACTATCTTATACGCTGTTTTCGCACATTTGACTCATAACGTAATGCGAAAAGCGGTTTGCTTAGCTCGTAATACGACATCGCCACGCTGCCAATTTTAGCTACCGATGCTAGTCTCTTTATGACACCTGGCGCAAACGCGCTGCAACTCAATCCCAAATAAGAGGCAAGGATGCCAACACTCTCTAAAATTCGTTTCATTTACTTAGTGGCACTTTTTATCGCTGCCTTTTGTACCTTCCCCGCAGCCGCGTTGCAGACAGCAACGCAAACCCAACTGGCAAAAGTGTATGAAGAAAACACGAGCATTCCCATTAGCGACTACTTGGTCAGCGAAAAGTATGACGGTATACGAGCCATTTGGACGGGTTCCGAACTACTGACTCGGCAAGGGAACCCAATATCAGCTCCTGAGTGGTTTACTGCACCACTACCTGACGTCTGGCTTGATGGTGAGCTATGGACAAAGCGTCAGAACTTTGAGGCGCTAAGCTCTATTGTGCGTACCCAAACACCAAAGGACAACCGTTGGCGGCAAGTGAAATATATGGTGTTTGATATGCCTGACTCACAGCGACCATTTAAGGAGCGATACAAAAACTATTCAAACTTAATTACGCAAATAAACGCTGAACATATTAAGCCGGTTAAGCAGCAACGGTTTCATTCCAATCATGAGTTAAGCAAACACCTGCAAGCTATGGTTGAGAATGGCGCAGAAGGCCTGATGCTGCACTTAGCAACGGCGCTTCATCAGCCTGGCAGAAGCGACGCTTTATTAAAATTAAAACCCTATTTCGACGATGAGGCCGAGGTTATCGCCCATTTACCCGGCAAAGGCAAATACACCGACATGCTCGGTGCGCTGCGTGTGCGCAATCAACAAGGCATTGAGTTTTCTGTTGGCACTGGATTCACCGACGCAGAACGCGCCAATCCTCCACCTGTCGGCAGTATCATTACCTACAAGTACCACGGCTACACCAATAATGGCGTGCCGCGCTTTGCCAGCTTTTTACGAATTAGGGAGGAGCTCGAAGATGAATAAAATCCAGTACATAGCGCATATGCCGAAAATAGAAATAAATTACAAATTGACACCGTTGCGCAACACGCTACACTAATATCTCATGATCAAAACATTTAGACACAAAGGACTGAAGCTCTACTTTGAAACTGGAAGTACTCGCGGAATTCAAGCAAATCATGCTGCGAGGTTACGTATGCAGTTAGCGGCATTAAATACTGCTATGAAAGTTTCAGATCTCGATATCCCGGGATACAGGCTTCATCCGTTAAAAGGTGTTCGAAAAAATATTTGGTCGATAGCGGTGAGTGGCAATTGGCGTTTAACCTTCGAGTTTCGTGATGGTCACGTATACCTGCTTAACTACGAGGATTATCACTAATGTCTATTATGCATAACCCTGTCCATCCTGGTGAATTTATTTTAGTAACCTATATGCAGCCCTTTGGATTGAGTTGTCGGTATTTAGCGGAAAAACTTAATGTTTCCCCTTCCACTTTAAACAGAGTTTTGAAATGCCAAAGTGGCATAAGTCCTGAAATGGCGTTGCGTTTATCGAAAGCTTTGGGCAGAAGCCCAGAGAGTTGGCTAGCAATGCAGGATGCATACGACTTATGGCATGCTGGAAAAAACTTAAGTTTAGATAAGGTTCAGAAGCTTGATCTTACCGTTGCATAGCAAAACCGTTTTCAAAAAGCCTTAAGCGAGGCAGATGATGAACTCAACCAAAATTAATTACATTGAACTACCAGCGCGGAGCCTTGAAGCTACCAAGCGCTTTTTTCAACAGGCCTTTAGCTGGGAGTTTGTTGACTATGGCCCGGAATACTCTGCTATTCAAAATGCGGGGCTCGATGGTGGGTTTTACCAATCAGACTTGGTTGCACAAACGTCAACGGGCAGCGCATTGGTGGTTTTATACACCAAAGACCTTGAGCAAAGTTTAAAAAGCGTTGAAGACGCAGGCGGTAAAGTCATTAAGCCGATATTTGATTTTCCCGGTGGTCGACGCTTTCAATTTACCTGCCCTAGCGGGAATGAGTACGCAGTGTGGTCGGAGTAATTAAACTGCGGCACATAATCCGCATTGTTATCCCGATAAACGCGTCTCAGGCAAAGTCTTTCAGTCTGAGATGACTATCTATTGAGTCCACAAGCGTTTTGGGCACCTCATGTTCAGTGGCTAACTCCCGCCACTGAGACACCGCGTTTATCACATCATCAATAATGGCATCGATTTCTTTGCGCTCTACCTTTGGTAACTGAACGTCCGCAAGCGAGTAAAAATCGGCGCGGGTATGGCCGCTGCGCTTGCCATTTAACGACATCCAGTGCTGCTCTACCCAGGGGTTTCCGGGCTTAAAGCTAAAGGCAACATCGTAAGCCGGGCTTAGCCGCCATTGCTGGTCCTCCAGCATAAAACCAAAGTTCTTGGAGTGATCATCATGGTTGGTTGCTACGTGGTTAAAGACCATACGGCGAAATAAGTCGATAGCGTCCGCCCGTGGCAACCTCAGCTGTCGGGCAACCTGAAACAGCTCTTCATAAGAAAACGCGCCAATGTCATGGTAATTCACGTGTTTAATAGCGGTAAGCGTTTGAATATGCTTTTTCTCATTGCCGATTCTGTCAAAGCGCTTAGTCACAAAATGGCGCCGGTTGCCTTCATCCAGCAGGTGGCATGGCATCATATGAATGCCGGCTTGCGTGGCCATTAAGTAATACACATACTCCATGGCGCCGTAGCCTAGCGGGTCGCCAAAGGTTTGCTGAGACGGGTCGCGCTCCTTTACACCGTCAAACTTCAGCAGATAATGCTCAAACCCTTCGGGCACAAGCCCCTGCCCTGAACGCACCTGGCTAAAGTCTTTATTAAACGCCAGTACCGCTTTTGGCCTTGCACCACCGGCACTGGTACCAACCGCCAACAAGGCCTGCATCATTTCAATGTCTTCCGCCTCGTCAAAGTGCGTGCGCTGACGAAAGCCCTTTCGTGCATCGAGCACGTCCTGCGCTAACCTCATTAAGCTCTCAAGCTCAATGTCTTTGTTTTTGGCGTTGGTTTGATTCTTACGTGCGGGGTGATACTCAAGAGCGCCCATGCCCCTATCACCGGTGTACTGAAGCCGCTCAAGCGGACTCAGAGGTTCGGTGCGGTCCGGCTGTTGCGCAACCCATTGGTTCAGCACCGCGTTACCAAAGTCGTCGGGCAAAGAGTCCGCAAGCATGCCCGGCAAGCCTCTGAACGTATCCCAATTTAACCCCGGAAAGGAGTAAATTCGTCCCTTCTCGGCAGGCATGGTTAAAGGCGCCAGCGGAATATCTTTTTCGACAAATTCAGATAAGTACTCGAACCGCGCCGCCGTGTCGCCTTTGTTATAACTTAAGGCACCGACAGGCTCACCTTTGTAGCGAACTTCAATGGTATTAATCACCAGTCCAGCTCCTCATTGTCAGCAGTGTTTACGCGGGTTTTACCGCTCGCCCGTTTCTTCTGTTTGGTGCTACTTTTGAGTAGCTGCACAGGAGAAACGCCCTCGTCCGGGAATGCGGCCAGTAAATTGTCGATATGACCCAAAGCCTGAAGAATTGCGACATAGGTCGGTAAGGTGCTTTTGCCACCCTCGGCAGATTTAACCGCATTCAGTGAGACATTAGCTAAGGTAGCTAAGTCCTCCTGAGTTAAATCCTGATTCAGCCGATACTGCCTGACTCGCTGACCAATGATTGATGAAACACGTTCAGAATCCATATAAAGAACCTTAAATAGGCTTTAAACTTATAAATAGAGTGTAGCAGACTATTTAGGGTTCGTAATTATTTTCACATAAAATGCTTTATATGGATTATAAAGTACTTAATTCATCTTAGAAGCCTTTTTAAGGGCTATAAATAATTTACAGAGGGTGTTAATAGCTCTTGATTTGAGCATGAATCGATAGTCCGCTTCGTGCCAAAAGCAGCCCTTCATACAGTGACTAGATCAAGACCGCTTTGATATGATTGCTGACATTTCAATATTTAGTTCTTGAAATTTATCTGTGTCTTTAAGAGACATTCACTTAGCTCTTACAACAACTTTGGCCTTCTTGAATTTGTAGTGGTCAACAAAACTGTAGTGGTCAACAAAACCCGG